>JACQUS010000284.1 GCA_016210125.1 Chloroflexota bacterium
GAGGACGTCGTCGTCAAGCCGCTGCCGCGGATGGTGCGCGGCGTGTCCGGCTTGGCCGGGTGCACGATCCTGAGCGATGGCCGCGTCGTGCTGATCCTCGACCTCGTGGCGCTGCTCAGCGCCAGGCAGGCCCTCGGGGCCTGCGCGTGAGTGAGCTGGACCTCGGCGCAGCGATTGAGGCGCTGCTCTTCGTCGCCGACGGGCCAGTCGCCGTCGAGCGGCTGGCGGCCGCGCTGGACGCGACGCCGGCCGTGGTGGAGAGCGCGCTGGGCGCTCTGGCGGCCAGCCTGAGCGAGCGCGGTCTGCGCCTCCAACGCCGTGGCCAGGAGGTCCAGCTCGTGACCGCTCCGGCGGCGGCGCGCGCCGTCGAGCGCTTCCTGGGCCTCGAAGACAGCGGCCGTCTTTCGGCGGCGGCGCTGGAGACCCTGGCCATCGTCGCCTACCGCCAGCCGATCACGCGCGCGGCCATCGAGCAGCTACGCGGCGTGAGCTGCGAGCACGTCTTGCGCAGCTTGCTCGTCCGGGGGCTCGTCGACGAGGTCGGCCGCCTGGAGACGGTCGGGCGGCCGGTGATCTACGGCACGGGGTTTGGCTTCCTACGCTACTTCGGCCTCAGCGCGCTCGACGAGCTGGCGCCGCTGCCACCGGAAGAGGCGTCGCCGCGGTCGGGGCACGGCCCCGAGGACCGGTAGACCGAGCGCCTCGCCGAGGCCACGCACGGTGCGTAGCCGATCGTCGAAGGCCTCCAGCAGCATCGCCAGCCCGAAACCCAGCGCGAGGCCCAGCGCCAGCCGCAGCAGCGCGTTGACGAAGCTGCGCGGCTCGACGATCGGGCTGGTCGTCGGCGGGTCGATGATCGTCAGGTCGGTGCGCTCGGGCGTGAGCGCGGCGACGTAGGGCGCGTCGGGCGCAGTGAGCAGCCGGCCGGCGCCCTCGACCAGTGCCTGCGCGTCGTCGAAGCGCGCGGCCACGGCGGTGACCGTGAGCACGCGATGAATCTTGCGCGCGTCGAACGCGCCGCTCGGCGGGCCGCCTGGCCGGCCGGCGAGCGTCTGGCGTACGTCGGCCATGAATCGCGGGCCTTTGACGACCTCGGCCAAATCATCCAGCAGATATTCGGAGTAGAGGTAGGCGTTGTAGGCGCTTTGGCCCGGCGAGGTGTTGCCGCTCGTCTGCTCGAAGATCGGGCGCGCGGCCAGCTTGAGCGTGGCGCGGTACTGGATGACCTCTCGCGGCTGGAGCGTGACGGTGAGCAGCCCGACCAGCAGCGGCAAGCCGAGAACGAGCCACCAGCGGCGGCCAAAGACCTCCCAATAGGCGTGCAAAGTCACGTTCGTCCTCGCGCCGGCCGCCGTAGGTGCCGCGTCGCCCGCCGGGGGGTAGCCACCGCTCCGCGACGTGCGCAGCGGCGCCATCCGCTCTGTCGGCGCCCGGCCCTCAGCGCTATTCTACCGGGTGGCTCGGCGCCGTGGCACTGGTGGCGCTCGGCTTCCGGTAGGCCACGAGCACGCCGTTGGCCCACGAGGCCGGGAGCACGCGGTCGGCCACCTCCATCAGCGCGCTCAGGGCGACGTTGCCGGCCAGCGTGGTCAGCCGCGTCCGCTGGAGCAGCCCGGCGATCCGGGCCAGGAGGTCGAGCGCCTGCGAGCGCTGGCGGTACTCGTTGTCGAAGAGCAGGGTCGCGCGCGGCAGATACATCAGCAGCCGGTAGACGGCCTGCTCGTCCACGGGCTCGAAGCCGCAGCGACGGAAACGCGCGAGCGTCGCCGCGGGCGTCTCCATGCCGATGTGCCCCTCCGGGGCCACGACGTGGCGCGCATAGAGATCGGGGCTGCGCTTGGCCAGGCGCATCAGCGGGTCGGCGCTGTCGGCCTCGACGTAGTGCAGGGTCAGCCCGCCGGGCCGGAGGATGCGCCGCAGCTCGGCCCAGACGGCGTCTTTCTCGTCCAGAGGGACGTGGCCCAGCACATCCGAGCTGAAGACGGTGTCGAAGCTACCATCGCGGAAGGGCAGCGCATCCCAGCGCGCCTGCACGGCGCCGCGATAGAGTCGTGCCGCGGCGCGCAGCGAGGTCCATGAGACGTCGACGCCCACGGCAACGCGCCCGCTGGCGAGCCAGGCCCAGCCGCCGCCGCAGCCCAGGTCGAGCAGGCGGCCGGAGCGCCCGCGCAGCCAGCGCAGAAAGAAGCGCTCTTTCTTGACGAGCCAGTTGCGCAGCGACCCGCGGGTGGGGTCGCTCGCCGCCCACCGGCCCTCGTAGAAGCGGTCTTCGACCGCCGTCGTCCCCGGCGTCGTCGTCACTACGCTCTCCCCTGAAAATAACC
>JACQUS010000285.1 GCA_016210125.1 Chloroflexota bacterium
ATGGTGGCCGTGCCGGTGACCGCCGCGTCGACCAGCCCGGTGCGCTGCTGCGCCTGGCGCAGGCGCTCACGGTACGGCAAGCGATCGCTGAAGCCCAGCGGGTCCACCGGAGCCAGGCGACGGTGCGTCTCGTGAAAGGAGCCTGGGTCCGCGAGCTGCGCGATGCGCTCCTGCGCCGGCAGCGTGAAGTGGTGATGGCAGATGTCGCAGACGCGGTAGAGCTGGTAGAGCGGCTGCGCGCCGAGCGGGGTGGCGCAGCCGGGGCATATTGTCGCCGACGCCGGGGTCGTGCTGCTCTCCGCAGGGGTCATGTCGCCTCCCGGGCTAGGCCGACAGGCCGATAACCCCGACCTGCTGAGCCGATTATACTCCCCACCCGCTCTAGCGGAGGCGCCTGTGCGCTCCGGACGGGCCAAGCCTCCTAACTCCCCCGCACGCTTGAGCAAAATCAGAGACCGAGGAAGCCCTTGACATCAGTGTGACCTTCGTCTAGTATCGGAGCCTGACGCGCCGATAGACTATTTCGGCGCGGGGAGGAGAGGCGGCGATGGCAAGCAGGTTCGTGGTCTCCCGTCTATGGGTGGGTGTCGTCTTCGCGGGCGCGCTGCTCGTCCTCGCGGCGTGTGCCCCGGCGGCGCAGCCGGCGGCACCCGCCGCGGCGCCGGCGCAGCCGGCCCCGGCGGCGAAGCCGGCCGCAGAGCCGGCCAAACCGGCGGCCGAGGCGCCCAAGCCCGCAGCGCAGCCGGCCAAGCCCGCAGCGCAGCCGGCCAAGCCCGCAGCGCAGCCGGCCAAGCCCGCAGCGGCGCCCGCGAAGCCGGGCCAGATCATCGAGCTACGCACCGGCTGCTCGCACGTCAAGGGCGGCATCCTCTGCAACGCCGTCGACAAGTTCGCCGAAGTCGTCGCCCAGAAGACGAATGGTCAGGTCGTCGTCCGCGACTTCTACCAGGCGCTCGGCGTGGAGCACCAGTTGACGCAGTCGGTGATGACTGGCAGCGTCGACCTCGGCGGTATCTCCGATGGCAACTCGGGCCGCTTCTCGGTGTCCTGGTACACGTACGGTCTGCCGTTCCTTTTCAAGAAGTTCGAGAACGTCTTTACCTCGATCGACAGCCCGGCTGGCAAGAGCGCCGTTGCGCAGTTCGAGAAGGACCTGGGCGTCAAGTGGCTGATGCCGGTGAGCCTGGGCTCCGGGCGGCACATCCAGACGACGAAGAAGCAATTGAAGGTGCCGGCCGACATCAAGGGGATGAAGATTCGCGTGGTCAGCACGCCAGCCGACCTCGCGACGTTCAAGGCCTGGGGCGCGAATCCGACGCCGGTGGACTGGGCGCAGACCTACACCGCCCTCCAGCAGGGCGTCGTGGAAGGCATGCAGCCCGACATTGGCGCGGTGCTGACGAACAAGATGTACGAGGTCGTCAAGTACAACCTGGTCATCGACTATCAGGCGCTCTTCTGGAACTTCTTTATGAATGCCAAGAAGTTCGAATCGCTGTCGCCGGAGCACCAGAAGGCCATCCTGGAGGCGGCGCAGGAGGCGCGGGCGCACAATATGAAGGAGAACCGCGAGTACCTCAAGTTCGTCATGGACGAGCTTGTGAAGCACGGGATGGTCCACTACATACCGACGCCCGACGAGTACAATCAGTGGGCGTCGATTCGGGAGAAGGTCTGGCAGGAGGTGGCCGCGCAAGAGAAGGGCAAGATCGACTTGGCCATGGCCAGGCAGATCTATGAGTCGCAGTAGGTGCGCTTCCCGACCTTCCGCCTCGATGACCGAGTAGCGGTCGTCACCGGCGCCGGCCAGGGCATCGGGCGCGCGCGCGCGCTCGGCCAGGCCCACGCCGGCGCCACCGTCGTGGCCACCGACGCGAGCGCCGAGCATCTGCCCGCCGTGCAGGAGGCGCTCCAAGCGCTCGGCCGGCCGGCGCTGGCGCTGACGATGGACGTGGGCGACCCCGCCAGCGTGCAGGAGCAAATCGCCCACGTCGTGCAGACGTACGACCGGCTCGACATCCTCGTCAACAACGCCGGCGTGCGCGCGCACAAGTCCGTGCTGGAGCACACGCTGGCCGATTGGGAGTACGTCTTCCGCGTCAACAGCACCGGCGTGTTCCTGTGCGCCCAGGCCGCGGCGCGCGTCATGCACGAGCCCGGTGGCGGCTGCATCATCAATATCGCCTCGACCTTCGCCTGGATACCGTGGTCTATGCGCGTCGCGTACTGCGCCAGCAAGGCCGCGGTGGTGCAGATGACGCGGGTGATGGCGCTGGAGTGGGCGCCGCGCGGCATCCGCGTCAATGCCATCTGCCCTGGGCCGACGCGCACGCCGTTCGCCGAGGCCGCGCTGGCGGCCGGCCAGTATCCCGTCGACCTGGCGGCCCTGCCGATGGGGCGGCTGGCCGACCCCGACGAGCTGATCGGCGCGGCGGTCTACCTGGCGTCGGACGCCGCGCGGTACGTCACTGGCGCGCTTATCGTCGTGGACGGCGGGCAGAGCCTGGCCTGGCGGTAGGCGTGCCGCTGCCGACGCCAATCGCGCATCGCCGCTTTGGCGTCGGCGGGCGGTCAGAAGCGGATCAACGCCGCCCGGGGGCTATGCTGCAGCGCGGTGCGACCGGCTCCCCCGGCGCCGCTCTGCCGCACATGCCAGACTGGCCGCCGGATGCGATAATGCCATCGATCAGAAATGCGACCGAGGACGACCCGGATGGCCCCGCGCCGCGCGCTCCTGGCGCTCGTGCTGGGCCTGCTCGCGCTGCTAGCCTGCTCGCCGGCGCCGGCGGCCGGTGTGCCGCCCGCCGGCCAGGCGGCACCCTTCGCCGCGCGAGGCCCGGACGCCGCCGGCACGTCGCCGCCCCGCCCGCTGGACAGCGCCGCCGTCATCCCACGCGCCCAGCCGGGCCGCGAGGACATCGTCCTGGCGACGACCACGAGCACGCAGGATACCGGCCTGCTGGACGTGCTCGTGCCGCTCTTCGAGCACCAGACGGGCTACCGCGTCAAGCCCATCGCCGTGGGCAGCGGCCAAGCCCTGGCGCTCGGCGCGCGTGGCGAGGCCGACGTCCTGCTGGTCCACGCGCCGGAGGCCGAGCGCGCCTGGATGGCCCGCGGCTACGGCGCTGAGCGCCTGCTAGTCATGCACAATGACTTCGTCGTCGTCGGCCCGCCGGAGGATCCGGCCCAGGTCAAGGGGCGGACGCAGGTCGCCGCAGCGCTGCGAGGCGCCGCCGAAGCCCGCGCGCCGTTCATCTCGCGCGGCGACGAGTCGGGCACCCACCAGCTCGAGCGAACACTGTGGCAGGCCGCCGGCCATGATCCCCGGGGCCACTCCTGGTACGTGGAGGCCGGCCAGGGTATGGGCGCGACGTTGAACATCGCCAACGAGCGCCGCGCCTACACGCTGTCCGACCGCGCGACCTACCTTGCCCGACGCGGGACGCTCCAGCTCGACGTCGTCCTAGAGGGGGCGCCGGAGCTGCTGAACGTGTACCACGTCATCGTCGTCGACGCGGCGCGCTTTGCCAAGGTGAACAGCGCCGGCGGCCGAGCCTTCGCCGCCTTCCTGGTATCGCGCGAGGCCCAGGACGTCATCGCCTCCTTCGGCGTCGAGCGCTACGGCCAGCCGCTCTTCGTCGCCGACGCCGGCAAGCGTGAGGAGGAGCTGGGCGAGGCGCCACGCTAGAGCGCTTCTCGCAAGCATTGAGCGTGCGGCCAGGTGAGGGGCCGTAGGGTCGGGGCTTGTCCCCGACCGCCCCCCATCGGCGGGGGACAAGCCCCCGCCCTACGTCTCTACGCTCCCTCGCCTGCTGAATCCCTCCGAAATCTGCTCTAGTCAGCCGTACCCCGAGGGCACGTCGGTCCCTCTGGGGTCCTCCTTTCACCCGCACCGGCCCGCCACGGCGCATCGACCGCTCCTCCCCGCAAAAGGTGCGCCAGCGGCGCTGGCCCCACCCCACCCCCAAGGGGTTACCGCAGAGGGGCTTCGCCTCCCTGCACTCCCCCTGCCGCGCGAGCGGCTATTCGTTGGACGCCGGCGTCCCTCAGGGACATTGCCGAGTCCCAATGTGCGGCCACTAGCAAGACAACTGGTATAAATACCAGGCAGTGCGGGAGGAGCACGTGGACCTGCTGGGCAGCGCCGTCCTGCGGGCGGCGCACCTCCTGGTG
>JACQUS010000286.1 GCA_016210125.1 Chloroflexota bacterium
CCAGGTCGCCGAGGCCGCTGGCCGCGCGTACGACCTCTCGGCGCTACGCCTGTGCATCAACGGCGGCGAGCCGCGCAACGAGCCGGTGGTCGAGCGCTTCGCCGCACAGTTCGGTGCGCCGATCCTCGACACCTACGCCACGTCCGAGTGCTGCCCGATCATCACCTATGACACGCGGCGCGACACCCGCCCGCGGCCCGGCTCGTGCGGCCGGCGGGTGGAGGGCGTGGAGATCCGCCTGCTGGACCCGCAGGGGCAGGAGGTGCCGCGCGGCGAGGCGGGCGAGCTGCACGCCCGCTGTCCGGGCCTGATGCTCGGCTACTACGGCGAGCCGGAGATGACCAGCCAAATGCTGCGCGACGGCTGGTTCCGCTCCGGCGACCTGCTGCGCGAGGACGACGAGGGCTACTACTACGTCGTCGGGCGGGCCAAGGACCTCATCATCCGCGGCGGAGCCAACATCGCCCCGGCCGAGGTCGAGACGGTCATCGCCCAGCACCCGGCCGTCGCCGAGGTCGCGGTCGTCGGCGTGCCGGACGCCGTCTACGGCGAGCAGCCGGTGGCCTACGTCGCCACCCGGGCCGGCGTCGCGCTCTCGGTCGAGGAGGTACAGGCGCACTGCCGCGCCCGCCTGGCGGCGTACAAGGTGCCGGCGGTGGTCGAGTTCCTGCGCGAGCTGCCCAAAGGCCCGACCGGCAAGGTGCTAAAGCCCGCCCTGCGCGAGCGGTACGCCGCACGCGGCGGGGCACAGCCGAAGAGCGCGGGATGCTAGGCCCCGCCTTGCGCGTGCAGTTCCTCGGCAGCGGCGACACCTTCGGCAGCGGCGGACGCTTCCAGACGTGCATCCTGCTGGAGGCCGGCGCCGGCCGCTACCTGGTCGACTGCGGTGCGTCGTCGCTCATCGCCCTGCGCCGCTTCGGCGTCGAGCCGAACACGATCGACGCCGTGCTGCTCACGCACCTCCACGGCGATCACTTCGGCGGCATCCCGTTCCTCGTCCTCGACGCCCAGCTCGTGTCCAAGCGCGAGCGCCCGCTGCTCGTCGCCGGGCCGCCGGGCACCCCGGAGCGCATCCGCCAGGCCATGGAGGTCCTCTTCCCTGGCTCGTGGGCCGCACGGCGGCGGTTCGCGCTGGAGCTGCGCGAGCTCGAGCCGGGGCGCGCGCAGCCGGTCGGCGCTTTGAAGGTGACGCCCTACGTCGTCGAGCATCCCAGCGGCGCGCCGGCCCTGGCCCTGCGCATCGCGTGCGGTGGTAAGACCGTCGCCTACACCGGCGACACCGCCTGGACCGACGCGCTCATCGCGGCGAGCCAGGGCGCCGATCTGCTGATCGCCGAGGCCTACTCCTACGAGAAGCAGGTGCCGTTTCACCTCGACCTGCAGACGCTGCTGGCGCACCTGGACGAGCTGCGGCCCAACCGCCTGATCGTCACGCACATGAGCGCCGACATGCTGGCGCGGCTGGCCACGCTGCCCTGCGAGTACGCCGAAGATGGCGAGGTCGTCGAGATATGAAGTGCTTGCAATTTGTCACGGCACGGATATCATAAGACCCAATCTGCAACAAGGGGGCTACCGTGATCCGCGTCGTGGTGGAGTATCCCAGTCAGCCTGGCACCACGTTTGACGAGGCGTACTATCTCGGCAGGCACATCCCGCTCGTGCAGCAGCGCCTCGGACCGCTCGGCATGGTCCGCTGCGAGGTAGACAAGGGGCTCGCCGGCGGGGCCCCCGGTGCGCCGGCGCCGTACCTGTTCGTCGCCCACCTCTACTTCAATCGGCTGGAAGACCTGCAGAACGCTATGGCGACCCACGGCGCCGAGGTCATGGGCGACATCCCCAACTACACCAACGTCCAGCCGACCATCCAGATCGGCGAGATCGTCAGCAGCTAGCGCGTGTGCCCGGATCGCCCGCGGCGCGTGGCGTATGGCCGTTACGTCGTAGGGACGTAGGGGCGAAGCTTGTCTTCGCCCCGCACCTGCCCGGAGGAGTGATGGGCGAACACGAGGTTCGCCCCTACCAAGGGAGGCCCAGCCAGGCGTTGCACACCCACCTGAGCGCGGCGAGGAGTGCGATGCGCGAGCCCTTGCCTTCGCCAGCGCTGGCTGGCGTCGTGCGGCCGCCGCCGGCGTACGAGCAGCGCGCGCCGGCCGAGGCCGTGTACCTCTGCGACCGCTGCGGCGCCGTCCTGCAGGAGGTGCACTGCAAGCTGATGTGCACACGCTGCGGCATGATGCGCGACTGCTCGGACCCGTAGGCCCTCATCCCCCACGCATCAGCGGCCAGACGGCCAGGCCAACAGCCGCCGCTGCCAGGACGACGAGCGGCTCGGGTGGCTTGTAGCGCCAGAGGACGCCCAGGCTGGCCAAGGCAATAGCCGCCGTGGGGAGATCGAAGATCGCCCGCTGTGCCAGCACCACCACCGCGCCGGAGATGGCCCCGGTCGCCGCGGCCGTGGCCCCCTGCACAAAGGCACGGAGCTGCGCGCTGTCGCGGTGGCGCTTGAACCACGGCGCCGGGACGATGGTGAACAGGTAGACCGGCGCGAAGATGCCGAGCGCCGCCAGGGTCGCGCCGGGGAGCCCGGCCACGAGATAGCCGATGAAGGACACGGTGATGACCACCGGCCCGGGCGTGATCATCGCCACGGCAACGGCGTCGAGGAACTGGTGCTCGCTCAGCCAGCCGAACTGCTGGACCACGCCCTGATAGAGGAAGGGCACGATGGCCAGGCCGCTGCCAAACACGAAGGCCCCGGCCTTGGCGAAGAATACGAGGATTTGCAGCAGCACGTCGCCGGCGCCAGCCGCGGGAGCGCCCTGCACCACGGCCGCCTCCACCAGCCAGATGCCGAGCGCCACGAGGGCGCCGCCGAGAGCCACGAGCGAGGCCCGAACCCAGCCGGGCCAGGCCCGCACGGCCAGAACGAGGAGCCCGGCCAGAATGAAGAACTGGGCCAGCTCGGCCTGCGCCCAGGCCGTGACCACCGCTAACACGGCGAAGATGCCCCAGAGCAGCGGGTCACGCTTGTTCGTCGAGCGCGCCAGCTTGTAAGCGGCGATGGCGATGATGCCGATGACCGCCGCGCCGATGCCGTAGAACAGCGCCTGCATCCACCACAGGCCGCCATAACCGACATAGGCCCACGAAATGGCGACGACCATCAGGAACGTCGGGAGGATGAACGCCAGGCCGACCAGCGTGGCGCCGACGATGCCGTGCTGGAAGTAGCCGAGGGCGATGGCGAGCTGCGCTGCCAGCGGCCCGGGCATGATCTGCGCCAGCGCCAGGCCGAGCCGATACTCGTCCTCGGCGATCCAGCGGCGGCGCTCGACCAGGTCGCGGTGCATGAAGCCGGCCAAGGCCACCGGACCGCCGAAGCCCAGCGTCCCGAGCCTGAGGAAGTAGCGCACCAGGGGCCAGAGGCCGCGGCCGTCAAGGGCCACGCTGGCCGCGTCGGCCGGGCGGCCGGCGCTGGCGCTCGGCGCGACTGGCCCGCGCTGCGGCTCGACCTGTGGTGTGCTCACGCTGCTCCTTCCGCCGCCACCTGCCGACGACACCAGGCGTAGAGCGCGTCGTAGACGGCCATCTCGCGCTCGAGCTGCTCGTGGTCGTCCTCGAAGATCAAGCTGAAGCCCTGGGCGATGGCCCGCAGCCCGGGCGACTCCGGCGTCAGGTTGACGGCCTCGGTGTCGGCCCCACGCACGATCAGCGCCAGACGCCGCAGCGCCGCGTCGGCCAGGCCGTACCCGCGCACGATGGCGTCGAAGCTGCATTCCGGCCCGTGGTGCCCCAGCTCGACGCCGGGCACGTCGAACGGCGTGGCGCCGGTGCGCTCGGCGACGGCCAGCACCTGGTCGGCCGGGACGAAGAGAAACTCGGCGTCCGCGTCGACGAAGCGCCTGATGAGCCACGGGCAAGCAATGCGGTCAACCTTCGGTCGCGCGCGAGTCACCCACTTCACGGCTATGCTCCTCTCCCGCGGGTTGGCTACTCAGGCGCCCCATCCCCCGAACGCCGCTCGGCGGGCGCAGCCGCGGCGGCAGGGGATGACGTCGAGGGCTTCTTCTCCTCCGGCGGTCGCAGGCTGCGGAACGCCGCCAGGATGGCCAGGTCGTAGACGATCTTCAGCGCGCCGGCGATGACGAACGGCAGGCCGAGCGCCGGCACGGCGAGGGCCGCGCCGGTGAAGCCCGGGGCCACGGCCGCCGCCGCCGTGCGCGCCACCTGCGTCAGGCCGGCGGCGGCTGAGCGCTCGTCCGGCGCGACGACGGCCATGGTGTACGACTGCCGCGTCGGCACGTCGAGCTGCGAGAGCAGGTGGCGCACGAGCAACATCGCCGCCGCCAGCTCCAGACTCGGCATCAGCGCCACGAGCATCAGCAGGACGTTCGATGGCAGGTGGGTGAAGACCATCGTGTTCAGCAGGCCGATGCGCCGCGCGATGGGCGCCGCAGCGAAGAACGACAGCGCCGCGAGCACGTTGGCGCCGAAGAAGATGAGCCCGAGGGCCGCCATGTCCGCGCCGAAGCGCAGGTAGAACCAGTACGCCACCAGACTCTGCACGACGAAGCCGCCGGCGAACGAGTCGACGGCGAAAAGCGCGGCCAGCCGCAGGACCACGCCGCGCGAGCGGTGCAGGCCGAGACGCGGGCGCGCCCCGGCAGCCTTGGTCTGCTGAGCCTCGGCGGCTGAGGAGAGGCGGGCGAAGAGCGCCAGCAGGACGAGCGCCGCGGCGGCGTAGGCCCAGACGAGCAGCCGGTAGCCGGCCAGACCGTCGAGGCCCAGCAGCGCCGGCAGCGCCGCGGCGAGCGCGCCGAGCGCCCCGGCTAGCGAGCTGACCACATTGTAGGCGGCGAAGGCGCTCGTGCGCTGCGCGTCGGGCGTAGTCTGCGGCAAGATGGCCTGCTCGACGGAGAGGAACGGCCCGACCTCCTTGCCGGACGGGCTGATCGTCCCGAGGATGGCGGCGAACATCAGCACCGCCGGCTGGTCGGTGACGGCGAAGACGGCGCCGGCGAGCCCCATGAGCACCGCCCCGGCGCTCAGCACGCGCCGCCGACCCAGGCGATCGGCCACGGCGGTCAGCCAGATGGTCATGGCCGCGCCACCGGCCAGCGCGGCGGTGAACACCGCGCCGATGGCCGCGGCGTCGAGCCCCAGAGCGTCGAGGTACAGGCCGAGGACGACCGAGAGGAAGCCGTAGGCGAAGGTGCGCACGGCGGCCGTGGCGAAGAGCAGCCAGCCGTCCGGCGTCAGCGCCGGCAGCCAGGTCGCGCGGCCGGCGCCGGCCAGCGGCGCGCTCACGGCCGCTTCTCCGCACCAGCGAGCGTGGCGGAGCCACGTGTCGGCCATCTCGCTCCGTGCGCAGCGCTCACGTCTGCTCGTCCTCAAGGTGCGACGCGACACGGCGGCTGTAGCGCAGGCGCGGGCGCGGCGTGCCCTGGCGCGGCGGCTGCGTGGCCACCTTGCGCTGGCAGTAGGCGTAGAGCGCGTCGTAGAGCGGCGCGGTCAGGCGCAGCTTCTCGTGGTCGTCGGGCGCGGCAAGCTGGAAGCCGCGGATGAGCGCGTCGAGCCCGGCGGCCTCCGGCCGGCGCGTGCGGCTCGGCGGCACGTCGGCATCGCGGATGATGCGCCCCATCTCGATGAGCGCCGCGTCGCGGTGCAGCCCGTGGCGCTCTAGCATCACCTGGAAGGTACAGCGCTCGCCCTCGTGGGCGTACTCCGCGCCGCGCATGTCGAAGGTGCGGCCGTCGAGCGTGGCTGCGTCGGCGTCCCCGGACACGAAGACGAACTCCGCCGCCGGGTCGATGTAGCGCCGGATGAGCCACGGGCAGGACGTGCGGTCGACGTGGGCGTTGCGCCGCGTGATCCACCTCACGAGGCGGCCTCCACGCGACCGACCACGTGCTCGCCCAGTGCCGCGCGGCAGCGCGCCAGCAGCGCCTCGACCTGCGCCGCGCCGGGCGCAGCGAGGTAGTCGCGCGCGCGCACCTGGGCGGCCCAGCGCTCGAGCTTGGCCAGGTCGGCCGCCAGCGCGGCGCGGTCGACCGCGCCCAGCTCGCGGTGCGCGACCTCGGCGCGTAGGTGCGCCAGGAAGCGCTCGGCCTCGCCGGCCAGGTCGGCGTACTCGGCGGCCCGCGCTTGGCGCGCTTCCTCGGCCAGCGCCGCAGCGCGCTGCGGATCGAGGCGCGCGCCCTCGACGAGCGTCGCCTGGCCGCCGAGGCGCTCGACGAGCGCGGCAACGGCGGCCAGCGCCTGGCGCGAGGCCGGCCGCTCGGGCAGGGCCGCGACGCCGTCGCGCAGGTAGACCGCGCCGGCGGACTTGACGGCCCGCCACACGGCGGCGCGCTTGCGCGAGGGCGCGGCCGGGACGGTGTAGACGAGCAGCAGCCAGGTGGGCGCCACCTATTCTCGTCCTAACCAGTGTTACAGGCATACTATAGCACCTCTGGGTGGCAGCTCATCGTCCTTCGGTAACAGTTTCATCGGTAACAGTTTCATATGAGGCACTACGCGCCCCGCGCCAGCGGCCAGATCACCAGCCCGAGGGCGCCAGCCGCGAGCACCAGCAGAGGCTCGGGTAGCCTGAAGCGCACGAGCACCCCGAGACCCGCGAGGCCGATGGCGGCAGTCGGCAGGTCGACGAGGGCGCGCTGGCCGAGGACGACCGCCGCGCCGGCAATGGCGCCGGTGGCAGCAGCCGTGGCGCCGTCCACGAAGGCCTTAAGCTGCACATTGTCGCGATGCCGCCTCAGCCACGGTGCCGGAAGGATGGTCAAAAGGTACACGGGCGAGAAAATGGCGAACGCCGACACCGCGGCGCCGGGTAGTCCGGCCACCAGATAGCCGATGAACGCGACGGTGATAAGCACCGGCCCGGGCGTGATCATGGCAATCGCCACCGCGTCGAGGAACTGGCGCTCATCCAGCCAGCCGAACTGCTGCACCACACCCTGGTAGAGGAAGGGAATGATGGCCAAGCCGCTGCCGAAGACGAACGCCCCGGCCTTGGCGAAGAACAGCCCCATCTGCACCAGCGCGTCTGGCGCCACCTGCACTACCATCGGCGCAGTCGACAGCACGAGCGAGCCCGCCGGCAGGGCGAGGAAGGGCAGGCGTATGTCGAGCCAGCGCGGCCGTGCGCGCACGACGAGCACGAGTAGGCCGGCCATGATAAAGAACTCGGCCAGCTCGGCCCGTACCCACGCCGTGACCACGAGCAGCCCAGCGAAGATGCCCCACATGAGGGGATCACGTTTGTTGGTAGCACGCGCCAGCCGGTACGCAGCGACGGCAATGATGGCCACGACGGCCGCGCTAACGCTGTAAAAGAGGGCCTGCACCCACCAGAGCCCGCCATATGCCACGTACAGCGCTGCCAGCCCGACGACGATCACGAAGGACGGCAGGACGAAGGCCAGTCCCGCGGCTATCGCGCCGACGAGGCCGGTCTGGAAATAGCCAAGCGCGATGGCCACCTGCGCGGCCAGCGGCCCAGGCATGATTTGGGCAAGCGCGACCGCGAATTTGAACTCGGGCTCGGCCACCAACCGCCGGCGCTCCACGAGATCGCGATACATCATGCCCACGAGGGCGACACCGCCGAAGCCCAAGGCGCCCAGCCGCAGAAAGTAGAACGTCAGTGGCCACAGGCCGACCGGGGCGCCCGCAGAGGACGCACCCTCGGTCGCGCCACCGGACTTCCCTGCCAACGCCACGGGCTGCGGCCCTCGGTTTCCGGACGCCACAGGATCACGATTCACGCCGCTCGCCGGCCGCGGCGGCACACTCGGATCACTCATCCCCTTCTCCCCTTCGCTTTCGTTGGCCGAACGCGAGGCAGACTGGCTCGCCAGGGTCTGCTGAGCCGAAGACCACAACACCTGCGCCGTCGGTTCGAGCGGCGTCGCGATGCTGCACCGCTGTGTGAAGACATTGCCTTCCGGTCACCGAGCGCGCGCCATGCGCAGCGCCCTCGCGCCAGCCTTGCATCGCCCACCTAGCGGCCGGTCACCACGACCCGCCATGACCGTTCCTCCGCGTCGCCCATTGTGCCTCTAACTAGTGTTATATGCATATGTACGCGACCCAGGCCGTGCTGTCAACTGGCGATCCTGCGGGAGCGGGCGCTGGCCGATCGGCAGCCGCGTCTGCCTGCCAAAGAGGAGGCTCGTTCGTGAACTCGGCGGTGCCCAGGAGCCTTCGGTCGCTCCACATTCATTCGGTGGCGAGCAACTATTACGGCGCGCTGGGCTCCTCGTCGGGCGCCTGCGGCGTGGCCGGCTCCGTCTGCCGCCGCACGAGGGGCAGGTAAACGAAGTGGCGCGGGTTGATGAGCGTGCGCTGGGCGTCGCGCACGGCCACGTGCGCGTTGACGATGCCGGCCCCGTAGTAAGGGTCGCGGCCGCGCGGGCCGAGGTCGATGGTCGCCCGCAGGAGGATGCGGGTCACCTCGTCCGGCGTCAGGCGCACGTTCACCGAGCGCACGAGCGCGGCGATGCCCGAGACGTACGCTGCGGCCATCGAGGTGCCGCTCTTGGTGCAGTACAGGTCCTCGCGCTCGCCGGGCCAGCAGGTGCTCAGGAGGTCCACGCCTGGGGCGACCAGGGCCACGTAGTCGCGGTAGGCCGAGAACGGCGCGCGCTGGTCGAAGCGGTCGACGGCGCCCACGGCGAGCACCTGCGGCAGCGACGCCGGGTACTGCACGGGGTTGACCTGGCCCTGGCAGCGTGCGTCGAGGCCATCGCCGCAGTTCCCGGCCGCGGCGACGAAGAGGATGCCGGCGCGCCGGCCGGCCGTCAGGGCGTCCTCCAGCGCCCGGGAAGGCTGGCCGCTGCGCACCAGCGACAGATTCATGATGCGTGCGCCGGCGCGGACGACCCAGTCGACGGCCTGCGCGACTTGCGCGTCGTCGCTCTCGCCGTGTGCGTCGAGCGCCTTGATGGCCCCGACAGCCACGCCCGGCGCGACGCCGGCGACCCCGATACCGTTGTTGGTCGCCGCGGCGACGATCCCGGCGAGGTGCGTGCCGTGGCCGTTGTCGTCGCGCGGCAGGCCCGGGGCGACCAGGTTCGGGCCGAGGAGCAAGTTGACCGGCCGGTCAGGGTGCGTTTCGTCGATACCTGTGTCGAGCAAGGCGATGATGATATCCGGCGCGCCGGGCGTCACGCGCCAGGCTTCGAGCGCGTTCAGGCGCTCGAGCGCCCACTGGCGCGGAAAGAGCGGATCGTTGGTGCGGATGGGCGCCGCTTCGGGCGGCACCTGCGGCCGCGGCAGCCGGCGTGGCCGCGGCCTGCGGCTACTGTCGTAGAGCCGGTAGTTCGGCTGGGCGTAGCGCACGCCGACCTGCCGAGCGAGCCGCGCGGCCGCGCGCAGCTCCTCGCCAACGGGCACGTCGAGGACGTAGAGCCCCGTGAGGGCGACGATCGCGCGCACCGGATAGCCGAAGAGCGTCGCTGGACTGGCGGCCGGGGCCGCTGCTGAGTCTGCTAGGCCGACCAGCACCTGGCCGGGCACGACGTCCGGCTGTGCCGGGCGCGGCTGCGCCGCCGTCAGCGTGACGGCGAGCAGGAGCGGACAAA
>JACQUS010000269.1 GCA_016210125.1 Chloroflexota bacterium
GTGCGGCCAAAGTACATCGCCACGCCCAACAGCGGCTGGGACCCGCTGCTCGTCTACGGCAACGGCATCCTGCAAGACAAGGTGCTCTGGGCCTCCAACTGGCCGATGGGTACGCCGCGCGAGGGCATCGACGGCGTGCGGTCCTTTCCGCTCAAGGAGTCGGTCAAGGACAAGTGGCTGGGGCTGAACGCCGCGCGCGTCCTCGGCCTGCGCTGAGGCCGGGAAGAGCCCTGGCGGATTTCGCCGCGAATCCCCGGAGAGAATCCGACGGAGGCTTCGTCCGCTCTGCATTCGCTCTCACGCCGTGCGCCGCGCCGCGGCGACTGCACCGACGCAAATGCCCTCGACGGCCCGCGTAGTTGCGGGATGGTGGCACGTGTGGTACGGTCGCGCCGGGCCGTGAGGCCCGCACGGGCGCATCAATGCGTGGTCGGCGACGGCGCTGCGTAGTCCGCGGCGCCGGGGCGATGCCGGGCGCAGCGCGGCGTCCGTTGATACACGAGCTCCGATGCACGGTGGTTTGCGTCGGGGCACACAGCGAGGAGGCATCGGGATATGCGACGTTCGTCGTTGCTCTTGGGCGGTCTGGTCGTGCTGGCGCTGCTCGCGCTGGCCTGCGGCCCGGCCGCGCCCGCAGCCCAGCCGGCGAAGCCGGCGGCCGAGCCGGCCAAGCCCGCCGCTTCGGCGGCCGAGATGAAGCCGGCCGCCCCGGCGCAGGCGGCCCAGCCGGCGAAGCCGGCCGCGCCGGCGGCGCCGGCCCAGGCGGCGAAGCCGGCGGTCCAGCCGGTCAAGCCGGCCGCGTCCAAGGAAATGCGGCAGCTCATCCACGGCACGAGCCAGCTCAGCTCGGCCTACGGCATCTACGGCGCGGCGTTGGTCAAGCTGCTGAACAGTTCGGTTCCCGGCGTGAACATCACGCTGGCCGAATACGGCGGCGTCGTCAACAATCTCAAGCTGGCTCGCGAAGGGAAGGTGGACTTCGCTCTTGGCGATCACGTCATCACCTACAAGGCGTACCTCGGTGAGCTGAAGGGGTGGGAGAACAACCCGCAGAAGGACGTCCGCCTGCTGTGGATCTTCGACCCATCCATCCTGGCGTACGTCGTCAGCGAGCGCGCCGGCATCAAGCAGTTCAGCGACCTGAACGGCAAGCCGTTCAGCCCCGGCGGGCAGGGGACCAACGCCGAGACGGTGACCACCGAGGTCTTCGACGTGCTGGGCATCAGGCCGCAGTACTACCGCGGTTCGATGAGCGAGATGGTCGACGCGTTCAAGGACCGGCGCGCCGTCGGCTTCGTCAAGAGCACGTCGCTGGAGCGCGCCGACCCGATCATCCTCGACGCCATGACCAACCAGCCGCTGCGCATCCTGACCTGGTCGGAAGATGCGGTCAAGAAGGTGCAGGCCAAGTACCGGTACTACAAGACGACGCAGATCCCGGCCGGCGTCTACAAGGGCGACTGGAACGCGCAGCCGATCGTGAGCTGGAGCACGCCGGTCTCGATCTGGACGACCACCAAGCTCCCCGAGGACCTGGCCTACCAGTTCACCAAGATCGTGCTGGCCGACAAGACCGAGCAGGCAGCGGCCTTCCCGGCGGTGAAGGGCGTCGACATCGGGAAGCTGACGGTGCAGATGGGCATCGTGCCGCTGCACAAGGGCGCGCTGAAGGCGATGCAAGAGGCCGGCAAGCAAGTGCCGAACGAGCTGGTGCCGCCCGAGGCGCAATGACGTGATGGGCGATGAAGGGCTGAGGATCGGTCGCGCACCGCGGTGGCCCTGGGCGCAGCGCGGCGTCCGTTGATACACGAGCTCCGATGCACGGTGGTTGGCGTCGGGGCACACAGCGAGGAGGCATCGGGATATGCGACGTTTGTCACTGCTCTTGGGCGGTCTGGTCGTGCTGGCGCTGCTCGCGCTGGCTTGCGGCCCGGCCGCGCCCGCCGCCCAGCCGGCGAAGGCCGCCGCGCCCGCGGCGCAGCCGGCCAAGCCCGCGACCGAGCCGGCGAAACCGGCTGCGCCGGCAGCCCAGCCGGCAAAGCCGGCGGCCGAGGCGAAACCGGCCGCACCGGCAGCCCAGCCGGCCACGAAGGGGATGCGGCAGATCGTCCACGGCACCAGCCAGCTCAGCTCGGCCTACGGCATCTACAGCGCCGCGGTGGTGAACCTGCTGAACAAGAAGGTGCCGGGCGTCAACATCACCCTCGTCGAGAACGTCGGCATCGTCAACAACCTGAAGCGCATGCGCGCCGGCGAGGCCGATTTCGCCATGGGCGATCATATGATCACGTTCATGGCCTACGACGGTCTGCTGAAGGGTTGGGAGGATAACCCCCAGAAGGATCTCCGGCTGCTCTGGGTGTTTACGACCATCGCCAACGCCCTCGTCGTCAGTGAGCGCGCTGGAGTAGATAGCATCCCCGCGCTCAACGGCAAAGCGTTCAGCCCCGGCGGGCAGGGCTCCAGCGCCGAGGTGACCTCGCTCCAGTCGTTCGACGTGCTGGGCATCAAGCCTCAGTGGTACCGCGGCAGCATGAGTGAGATGGTGCAGGCATTCAAGGACCGGCGCATCGTCGGGTTCGTCAAGGCGATGAACCTCGATAGATCCGACCCGCTCATTCTCGACGCGCAGACGACTACCCCGCTGCGCGTCGTGAGCTGGCCCGACGACCTGGTCAAGAAGGTGCAGGCGAAGTACCCGTATTTCAAGACGGTGCAGGTCCAGGCCGGCGTGTTCAAGGACGCCGAGTGGAACAAACAGCCGATCACAACTTGGGGCTCACCGAACGGGATCTTCGCGTCGACGAAGCTGCCCGAGGATGTCGCCTACGAGTTCGTCAAGACGGCGCTCAAGGAGAAGGACGACCAGGTCGCCGCCTTCCCGACGCTGAAGAACGACGATCTCGGGAAGCTGACGGTCGAGTACGGCCTGGTGCCCCTGCACAAGGGTGCGGTGAAGGCGCTGCGCGAGGCCGGCTACCAGCCGCCGAAGGAACTGGTGCCAGCCGAGGCGCAGTAGTGCACGTCGCCGTCGGGCCGGCGACGCTTTACGTCGAGCAGCACGGTAGCGGCCCCGACGTCGCGCTCGTCCACGGCGTCGGGGCCAGCTCGGCGCGCGTCTGGGAGCGTGTCCTGCCAGCCCTGGCAGCGCGCTACCGCGTCCTGGCCTACGATCTCCGCGGCTTCGGCCGCTCGACGAATCCGGGCGGCGTGCAGCGCATCCCGCAGCACGCCGCCGACCTCGTCGCCCTGCTCGACCACTTTGGCATCGCTCGGGCGCACCTGGTCGGCTACTCCACCGGCGGGCAGATCGTCCAGGAATTGGCCCTCGCGCACCCCGACCGCGTGCGCAGCCTGGCGCTCGTGGCGACGAACGCCGGCCTGCCCCGGGAGATGCACCCCGACTACGAGGAGCGCCTGGCGCTGGTCGAGGGCGGCGGGATGGCCGCGTACGTCGAGCGCCAGCTCGGCCGCGCCTTCACCCCGGCGTTCCTGGCGACCCACCCGGAGGTCGCCGACTGGTACCGGCGAGAGTTCCAGGCTAACGATCCTGCCGCTTACGTGGGGCTGATGCGCAACATGCTGCGCCTGCGCCTGCACGAGCGCCTGCCGACGCTGCGCTGCCCGACGCTGGTCCTCAGCGGCGAGCACGACCGCAGTCCGATGAGCGGCCGGCCGCCGCTGGAGCTGCCGCGCGAGCTCCAGCGCCTCATCCCCGGCGCCGAGCTGGTCGTCCTGCCCGACGCCGGCCACTACGTGCTGGTCGAGCAGCCCGAGGCCTTCGTGGGCGCCCTCTCGGCGTTCATCGACCGCGTCGAGCGCGCCTAGCGTGCGGTGGCGTTTCGGGATGGAAAAGGCGCTGTAGGGGCGAGGCATGCCTCGCCCCTACATGTATTGGGTGCCTACGCCGTTCATCTGCGAGCATGTTGCTAGACTTTCTCCCTTGCGCTTGGCGGGCACGCTCGTGTAAGCAGAAAGGCGAGAAGCTTGCCCGAGCGTCGGTGCGACGCCTAGGGTGAAGGAGAGCGCCATGAAGCACCGGCTATGGTTCGTCGTCCTCATGGTCGTCGTCGGTCTACTCGCGCTGGCGTGTGGGCCGGCCGCGCCGGCGGCGCCGCCAGCACAGCCGGCCAAGCCGGCAGCGCCAGCGGCCGCGCCGGCCGCGCAGCCCGCCGCGCCGGCACCGCAGCCGGCCAAACCGGCCGCTCCCGCCGCACAGCCGGCCAAGCCGGCCGCCGAGGCGCCCAAGCCCGCGGCGCAGCCGGCCAAGCCTGCCGCGCCGGCGAAGACGGCGCAGTTGATCCACGGCACCAGCCAGCTTAGCTCGTCGTACGGCATCTACAGCGCCGCTTTAGTGAAGCTCCTGAATAGCCGGGTGCCCGGCGCGAACATCACGCTCAGTGAGTACGGGAGCATCGTCAACAACCTGAAGATGACGCGCGAGGGCAAGGCTGATTTCGCCATGGGCGACCACACCATCCAGTTCCTGGCCTTCGTCGGCGAGCTGAAGGGCTGGGAGGGCAACCCGCAGAAAGACCTGCGCCTCTTGTGGGTCTTCAACGAGCTCGCCAATGCCATCGTGGTCAGCGAGCGCGACAACATCAAGAGCATCAAGGATCTGCACGGCAAGGCGTTCGCCCCTGGCGGCCAGGGGACGAGCGCTGAGGTGATGGTCGTCCAGGCCTTGGACGTGCTGGGCATCAAGCCGCAGTACTACCGCGGCACGATGAACGAGACGGCCGAGGCGTTCAAGAGCCGCCGTACCGTTGGCTTCGTCAAGGCCATGGCCCCCAACGTGACCGACGCGATGATCATGGACGCAGCGACGGCACAGCCGATCCGCATCCTCGGCAGGGCGGCCGACGACATCAAGAAGGCGCAGGCCAAGTACGCGCATATCAAGACCGTCGACATCGAGGCTGGCGTCTTCAAGGATGCCGAATGGAACAAGCAGCCGATCACGAGTCTGGGCTCGGTCGTTTCGGTCTTCACTACGGAGAAGTTCTCCGAGGACCTGGCCTACCAGTTCACCAAGATCGTACTGGCCGATAAGACGGAGCAGGCTACGGCCTTCCCGGCGGTGAAGGGCGTCGACATCGGCAAGCTGACCGTGGGGAAGGGCATTGTGCCGCTGCACAAAGGTGCGCTGAAGGCGCTGCGCGAGGCCGGCTACCAGCCGTCGAAGGAGCTGCTGCCGCCCGAGGCACAATAATCTTTGCTCGATCGCCGACGCCCGCCACGCCAGCGCGGGTGCCCGGGGCTCGCGCTGGCGGCGCCGGCGGCTTCCCCGAGCCCCGGTGACGCGCGCCACGCGGGCGCGCCGCTCCGGCCGGGCCGCTTGGCGCTCGCCGGGGCGCCGACCGCGCTGCGGTGCGGCCCCGATCTTTGCAAGCATGTTGCTGCATTCCTGGCGCTCCAATCCTTGCGTCCCGCCGGCACGCTCGTGTAAGCGTAAAGTGGGCGTCCTGCCAGAGCGCAGGGCGATGGCCGGAAAGGAAGGAGCAAGACATGCGGCATCGGCCATGGTTTGTTGTTCTTATGGTCCTCATCGGGCTGCTCGCGCTCGCCTGCGGCCCGGCGGCCCCGGCGGCACAGCCCGCGGCACCGGCGCCTCAGCCGGCCAAGCCAGCGGCCCCGGCGGCACAGCCCGCGGCACCGGCGCCCCAACCGGCCAAGCCGGCCGCCGAGGCGCCCAAGCCAGCCGCGCCGGCGGCGCAGCCAGCCAAGCCCGCAGCGCAGGCCGCAAAGCCGGCAGCGCCCGCGCCGGCCGCGAAGGAGGGCGTCCGGCTGATCCACGGCACCAGCCAGCTCAGCTCGTCGTTCGGCATCTATAGCGCCGCTCTGGTGAAGCTGCTCAACAGCAAGATCGCCGGCCTGAACGTCACGCTCACTGAGTACGGCAGCATAGTCAACAACCTCAAGATGACGCGCGAGGGCAAGGCCGACTTCGCGATGGGCGACCACACCATCCAGTACTTGGCCTATGTCGGTGAGCTGAAGGGCTGGGAGGGCAACCCGCAGAAGGACCTGCGCCTGCTGTGGGCGTTCAGCACCATCGCCAACGCGGTCATTCTCAGCGAGCGCGAGAACATCAAGAGCGTCAATGACCTGCATGGCAAGTCCTTTAACCCCGGTGGCCAGGGCACCAGCGCCGAGGTCGTGGTCACCAACGCGCTCGACGTGCTGGGCATCAAGCCGCTATATCTACGCGGGACGATGAGCGAGGCCACCGAGGCGTTCAAGAATCGCCGCGTCGTGGGCTTCGTCAAGGCGTCCGCTCCGACGGCGGTGGACCCGCTCGTCATGGAGGCCAAGACGGCGCTGCCGGTCCGTATCCTGAGCTGGCCCGAGGACGCGATCAAGAAGGTGCAGGCCAAGTACCCGGCGTACAAGTCGATTCAGATTCCGGCCGGCGTCTACCAGGAGGAGTGGAACAAGCAGCCGATCACGACCTGGGGCTCCTCGACGTCGATCTTCACGAACACCAAGCTCGACGAGAATCTCGCCTACCAGTTCGTGAAGACCGTGCTGGCCGACAAGGAGGAGCAAGCGTTGGCCTTCCCGGCGCTCAAAGGCCTGGATATCGGGAAGGTCACGATGGAGAACGGCGTCGTGCCGCTGCACAAAGGCGCGCTGAAGGCCTTCCGTGAGGCCGGCTACCAGATCCCGAAGGATCTCGTACCGCCCGAGGCGCAGTGACCACCAGCCCGGCGGCCGCGCCAAGTTGAGCGTCGGAGTGGGCACGGACACCCGCTCCGACAGTCCCCACGGTGGCTCACCGCAGCGCCCGTGAGGGCGGCGACCGTCGCAGCGGGCGCCCCCGTCCGTCGACGGCCCCGCCCGCGCGTCGGCCTTGGCGTGGTCGTCCGCGTTACCTGCCGGGGTCGGCCAGGACGCGTGCCAGGCCGGCCTCGAGCGCCGCGGCCGCCAGCGGGCCGGCGTGCGCGCCGCGAACCGTGCCGTCGCTGCCAACGAACACCGTCGTCGGCAGCGTGCGCACGCCGTAGCGCAGCGCCACGGCGCCATCGTCCAGCGCCACCGGCAGGCGCTCCAGCCCCCAGCCCTCGACCACCGCGCGCACGTGCCCCGGCGACTCGCCCAGGTCGATGAGCATCACCGCCAGGCCGCGCTCGGCGTGCTCCCGCTGCGCCGCGTCGAGCTGCGGCAGGTCGAGCTGGCACGACGGGCACCAGGTGGCGAAGAAATAGAGCAGCGCCGGGCGGCCGCGAAGAGCATCCAGCTCGACCGTCCCGCCGTCGAGCGTCGCCAGGCGGAAGGCCGGCGCGGCCGCGCCGCCGCCCGGCCCGCCCGCGGCGCCCTGGCCGACTAGCGCCAGCAGCGCGAGGATGGCCAGCGCGCCGAGCAGCGTGGCCAACACATTAGGGAGGACCAGCGCGGCGCGCATCGTCCGGCTGCCCGCGCGCTCAGCGCCGCCGGCGTACGCGCGGCAGCCGCGGCCGGGCTGGCGCGGCGGGCGACGGGGCCGAGGCGCCGGCGCGGCGCAGGTACCACACGAACGGCACGCAGGCAAGCAGGACGAAGATGGCCGTCCACTGCGCCTGCTTGAGCCCAAAGCCCACGATCTCGTTGGCGCGCCAGAAGAACAGAATGAACTGGCTGGCCGAGTAGA
>JACQUS010000298.1 GCA_016210125.1 Chloroflexota bacterium
GAGGTCGTCCACGCCGCGGACGTAACGCTGCGGTCGTAGATGGCTCGCCGGCGCGCTGCCGGCTGCGAGTGCCGCGCCACGGCGCAGATCCGGCGAGCCAACCTCTGGTCCAGCGCGACGCACGCGGCGCGAATGCTTCGGCCCACGGCCTCACCATGCCAAACGGGCTCCTGCGTATCGCCGTCGTACCGGCCTCATCGTCGGCGGGTTCCGCTCGCTGTGCGCGGGACTCTTGCCTCTACGCCTTCTCGCGGCGCTTCGTCCGTGCCACCCGCTCGCTGTGCGCGGGATTCTTGCTGGTAGACTAGTCTTCTAGTAGACTAGCAGACGTACAGGCCGGGGCCGGGACGCCGGGCCGCTCGCGCCGTGCGGGCTGACCTCGCGTCGCGCTACGGCCGGTCCGGGGGCACGATGGCTACGTCGGCTGGGGTGGGGCCGCGCTACCTGCACATCGCCAGCGAGCTGCGCGCGGCCATCGAGTGCGGTGACTACGGCCCCGGCGCGCGTCTGCCCAGTCTGCCCGACCTGGCCAAGACCTACGGCGTCAGCGTAGTCACGGCACGCGAGGCCGTGCGCCTGCTCGCGAGCCAGAGCTACGTCGCCGCGCGCCAGGGGCTCGGCACGTTTGTCCGCCCGCGCGAGGCGGCGCAGCCGGCCGTGCTGGTCGCCGACGACGATGCCGAGATTCGCCGTGCACTGCGCGAGCACGCCGAGGCCGCAGACTATCGTGTCGTGGAAGCGGCAGATACCGACGCTGCGCTCCGAGCGCTGGAGCGTGAGCACTTCAGCCATGTGTTCACCGATCTGCGCATGCCGGGTGCCGGCGGTGCGGCGGTCATCGCCCAGGCGCGCGCCAGCCAGCCGGGCGCGGTGATCGTCGTCGTGACCGGATTCCCGGAGGACCTGGCGGCGCTGCCCGAAGTGGCCAAGTGGCCGATCCTGATCTTGACCAAGCCCTTTCGCGCCGCGCACGTGCGCTCGGCGCTGGCGCTGCGCCGGGCCACGCGGTAGCCGAGCGCGAGAGGTGGGTTCGCACCGGTCGGGCGCCTGTCACCGACTAGCGTGCGCGTCGTGGTAGCGAGGCGGGGAGGCGCGCTGGATGAGCCGCGTCGCACTGCGATCTGCCCGCGCGTGGCACGTCTCTTCAGGCCCGCTGCTGGCGCTCGCGACGGTTGTCGCCGTCGAGGTGGTGCACCGCTCGCTCACGCCGATTCCGTATCCCGTGGTTCTGTACGCCATTGCCGTGTGCTACGCCGCCGTCGTCGGAGGGGTGTGGGTCGGTCTGGCGGCAACGGCCGTGGTCACGGGCACCTTGGCCGTGCTGCTCTGGGACCCTGTTCGACCGCTCGGCTACGCGCTCGACGACGTGATGCGCCTCGCCATCACGGCAGCGACCCTCCCGGTGTTGGCCGCCATCGTCGGCGCGCTGCGGGCGCGTTTGACTAGGGCGGAGGAGGCGCAGCGGCGGAGCGAGCAGCTTGAGGCGCTGCTCGACCTCGTGCGCGCCGTCGCCGACCAGACGACGCTGGCCGGGCTGGCCGAGCACATTGGCCCACACCTCGGCCGTGTGCTGCTCGTCCATAGCTGGGAGCTCCGCCTGGCCGCCCCCGACGGCGGGCAGGCGGTCGCCGCAGCGGGCGGCCACGGCGCCACCGCGCGCCTGGGGCATCGCGCGCCGCCCGACGTCGGGATCTCCAGCCGCGCGCTGCGCACCGGTACGCCGGTCGTCGTGGCCGATGTGCAGGCCGACCCCGACTATCGCGCGCTGGTGCCGGACGCGCGTTCGCTGATGGCCATCCCGCTGCGCCACGACGATCGGGTCGTCGGCGTGCTGACCATGCGCGGCACTCCCGTCGGGGCCTTCGGCCCCGCCGACGTCGCCCTGGCGCGGATCGTCGCCGCGCACACGGCCCTGGCCTTAGCGCGCATCCAGCTCCTCGACGAGCTGCGCCGGCAGAACGTGGCTTTGGAGCAGGCCAGTCGGCTCAAGAGCGAGTTCCTGGCCAACATGAGCCACGAGCTGCGCACGCCGCTCAATGCCATCATCGGCTTCTCCGAGCTGCTGCTCGACGCGCCGCCCGAAGGCTACGACACTGCGACCCGACACACGTACGTGCAGAGTATCTACGAGAGCGGCCAGCACCTGCTGGCCTTGATCAACGACATCCTCGATCTGTCGAAGGTCGAGGCCGGGCGGATGGAGCTGAGCCTGGCGCCGCTGCTGCTTGACGACCTCGCCGCACGCGTCATCACCAACGTCGAGCCGCTGGCGGCGCGCAAGCGCATCGCCCTCGAAGCCGACCTGAGCGCCGCCGGGGAGATCGTCGCCGACCAGAGCAAGGTCAAGCAGATTCTTTACAACCTGCTCTCGAATGCCATCAAGTTCACCCCGGATGGCGGGCGAGTGACCGTGACCGCGCGGCGCCTCCCCGACAGCCTCGAGCTCACCGTGGCCGACACCGGCATCGGCGTCGCGCCGCAGGACATCGAGCGCATCTTCGATGAGTTCCAGCAGCTCGACAGCGGGCCGGGCCGGCGGTACCAGGGCACGGGGCTCGGCCTGGCGTTGACCAAGCGCTTCGTCGAGCTGCACGGCGGGCGCATCTGGATCGAGAGCACGCCGGGCGAGGGCAGCCGCTTCCACTTCGCCCTGCCACTGCGGGCGGCGCCAGCGCCGGCCGGCGTGGGCGAGGAGCGGCCGGCCGGCGCCGCGGTCGCGGCCCGGCCAGCGCCGGGCGACCGGCCGCTCGTCCTGGTGGTCGAGGACAACGCGCGCGACGCGAACCTGCTGGCCCTCTACCTCGCTCGCGGCGGCTACCGCAGCGAGATCGTGGCCGACGGGCTGGCGGTCGTGGAGAAGGCCCGCAGTCTGCGGCCGGTGGCCATCACC
>JACQUS010000339.1 GCA_016210125.1 Chloroflexota bacterium
AGCAGCGCTTCCACACGCTGATGGACTCGATGTCCGACATCGTGTTCACGCTCGACCGCGAGCAGCGCTACACCGAGCTCTTCGGCGACTCGCCCGCGCGCTACGGCGTCGAGGCTGAGCGCTTCATCGGCAAGACCGCGCGCGAGATTCTCGGCGCCGACGCGGGGGCGCTCCACGAGGCCGCCAATCGGCGCGCCCTCGCCGGCGAGCGCGTGGTCTACGAGTCGAGCTTCGAGGGGCCGAGCGGGCGCCTGTGCTTCCAGGTATCGCTGTCGCCGATGCACGACGAGGCCGGCCGCGTCGTGGGGCTGGCCGGCGTGGCGCGAGACATCACAAGCCGTAAGCGCATGGAGGAGCGACTTGCCCAGCTCGCGGCCATCGTGGAGTCCTCGGATGACGCCATCATCAGCACGACGCTGGACGCCACGGTGGTGAGCTGGAATCGCGGAGCGGAGACGGTCTTCGGCTACACGGCCGAAGAGATGGTGGGCCGCTCGGTCGACGTCGTGATTCCACCCGAATGCCTTCCGGAGCTGATTCGCCGGCGCGCGAAGCTCCGCGCAGGTGAGCACGTGGACCAGCTCGATACCGTTCGGCTGCGAAAGGACGGCACGCGAATTGACGTCTCGCTCTCGATCTTCCCCGTGCGGGATGCCTCGGGGCACATCAGCGGGCTCTCGTCGATCGTCCGCGACATCACGGCGCGCATACGTGCGGAAGAGGCGATCACGTTCCTCGCCGATGCCAGCGCGGGGCTGGCGGCCTCGCTCGACTTCGAGGCGACGGTGCGCACGGTGGCGCAGGTTGCGGTGCCGTTTCTCGCGGACCTGTGCATCGTGCATGTGCTGGACGAGGATCGTACGCTGCGCGAGGTCGCGGTGGCCAACGAGCGTCGCGAACTCGCCGGCTTTCTGGAGCCGCTGCGGCAGCAGACCTTTGACCTGCATGGCGAGCACCCGTTCGCCAGGCTTGTGCGCACAGGAGAGTCGCGGCTCGTCGGCGAGATTACCCCCGCGGTGCTGGGAGAGATCGCGCTGAATCCTGAGCATCTGGGGCTGCTGCGGGCGATGCGTCTCCGCTCGCTGATCCTCGTGCCGATCGTGTCTGCGGGTGGCGTGGTCGGCGCGATGGGATTCGGTGTCTGCGGCCCAGGGCGGCGCTACACAGCGCTGGACCTTGCGCTGGCCGAGGCGCTGGCTCGCCGTGCCGGGCTGGCCATCGAGAACGCCCGACTCTACCGCGAGGCCCAGGCAGCGATTCTCCTGCGCAATCAGCTCTTGTCCACGGTGTCGCACGACGTGCGCAACGAGCTCGCGGCGATCAGTCTGACGGTCGAAGCGTTGCAGCTCCATGTGGAGCGCCAGGGCATGCCGGACGCGACGCGTCTGGCGCGCGATCTGGCGAAGATCGAGAGAGCGGCGGCGAAGACCACGGGTCTCGTGAGCCACCTCCTCGACGTCGGGCGACTGCAGGCCGGGCAGAAGCTGAACATCCAGCGCCGGCCGTGCGACCTCGTGGCGCTGGTGCGCCGCCTGGCGGACGAGCATCAGCAGATGAGCCAGGTGCACCGCATCCGCGTCGAGGCCCGCGCACCGGCGCTGGTCGGGCTGTGGGACGCGGCCCGGCTGGAGCGCGCGGTGTCGAACGTGCTTGACAACGCCCTGAGGTACAGTCCACAGGGGGGCGAGGTCGTGGTCGAGGTCGTGCAGGTGGCCGGCGAGACCGAAACGTGGGCCGAGCTGGTGGTTCGGGACCAGGGGCTCGGGATTCCGGCGTCGGAGCTGCCGCGGATCTTCGACTGGTTCTATCGGGGCAGCAACGTCGATGAGCGCATCGCAGGCTCCGGTGTAGGTCTCGCCAGCGCGCGGCAGATCATCGAGCAGCACGGAGGGACGATCAGTGCGACTTGCGGCGACGCTGGGGGCGCTGCTTTCATCATCCGCCTGCCCCTTGCGGCGGCCGCGCACACCGAGGAGCGCCCGATGGTCCACCAGCGAGGCGCGCGCAGAAAACGCGGGTCGATGCCACGGCCCACGTGCGGAGACGGGGACATCAGCCCGCAATCCGGGCCAGCGGCCTGACGATCTGCCGCAGCGCGGCCGCGAGGGTGGTCAGCGGCCCGCGGGGTGCGACGGCGGCCGTGGGCGAAGCGACGTCGACGAGGAGCGCGGCGCCGCGCTCGCCGGCCGGCGCCGGCGCGAGCGGCCCAGTGCCGTCGTCCGGCGCAGCCCAACGGACGCCGCGCGAGCTGGGCGACGATCGAGCGGCGGCTGGCTCGGCATCGGGGGGCGCGAGGACACGCCAGGGCGTGTTTGGCACCAGGGTGCGGTCTGGCAGCGCGGCGAGCGCCTCGGCGATCCTGGCCTGCTGCAAAAGCATGAGCCGGTCCTTCGCCGGCGCTGGCCGCAGGCGCAGCGGCGAATCGCCGGCCGGCCCAACGGCGAATGCGCCCCACGGCACATCGGAGCTGCGCCAGGCCTTGGTAAGCTGGAGGGCGCTGATGCGCCGCAGCGCCCCGGGGCCGTCGTGGTCGATCGAGTCGTGATACAGGAAGTCGTCGCCCACGGTCCCGACGAGCACGACGTAGTGGTCGAACTGATAGGTCGAGCTAAAGCGACCGGGCAGCGCGCGGTACCAGACCTGAGGAATGACCGGCCGTCCGGCGCGCAGGTGCGCGCGCGCGTCGTCGAGGGTCCAGCGCCGGAAGTCGCTCCCGCGGTATAGATCGTAGGCGAGCAGCCCGTGCATCACCACCACGGTGGCCAGGTGCTCGATGGCGATGCCGTCGTCGTAGCCGTAGGTGGCTTGCAGCCGGTTGGCGATGCCGCGCAGATCGTGCGTTCGACGCTCCATGCCGAATGCCTCCAGCACCATTGCTACGCTGGCCGGGCCGCAGTTGGCCCTAGCGTACGGCGTGTCGTCGAGCTGGCTGCGGTAGGGCACGGCAAGCTGGACGTCGAGCCCCTCTGCGCGGGCGACGCCCGATGGCAGGACAGACAGCGCCAGCGCGAGGATCAGTGCCAGGCGTACCACCACCACCCCTCCGCCACCGTTCCGCTGCGCAGGCCGCGACCAGTCTAGCACACCGCGCCCGCTCTGCAAGATGCTATGCTCACAGCGGGCCGGTGGTGGGAGGAGCGGTGCGCATCCTGAGCGGCCCGGCGCGACCGCACGCGCACTTCCGCGTGCACGAGGCCGTCGCCGGCGTGCGCGAGCACGACATCCTGCGCTTCGGCCCCGATCCGGCCGCGGCCGAGGTGGCGTACGACGCCGGCCTAGATGGCTGGGACGACCTGCTGGCGCGCCTGCCGGCCGGCTGGCGCCCTGACCTTGTCCTGTTCTGGGACCCGCACTACCACCCGCTGCCGCCCGGCTTCGAGCGCAGCGCGTGCCCGGCCGTCGCCATCTTCATGGACTGGTTCTTTTGGCCGCACCGCGCCGGCCTCTACGCCGGCTTCTTCGACGCGCTCTTCACCAACCCGACCGGCGCGCGCTTCCTGCGCGCCGGCGGCCTGCCGGTCGCCGGCGAGGTCAACTACCTCGGCGTCGACTGCGAGCGCTTCGCCGCCGATCCGGCGGCGGGCCGCGACCTCGACGTGTGCCTGGTCACCACCCTCGACCACTTCTTTCGCCGCCGCCGCGCGCGCCATCTCGAGCGGCTGGCGCGGCTGTCCATGGCGGGACTGCGCCTGCTCGTCACCAACGACGCGCACGGAGCGGCCTATCCGGCGCTGCTCGCGCGCGCCAAGGTCGCGTTCAACGACTCGGACTTCGCCATCCTGAACTCGCGCACCTTCGAGGGGCTGGCCGCCGGCGCAGCCGTCCTGGAGGAGGCCAGCAACCCCGAGGCGCGCGCCCTGGTGGCCGAAGGCGTCGAGCTGGTCCTCTACGACGAAGAGCATCTGGGAGAGCGGCTGCGGGACGTGCTGGCCGACGACGCCGGGCGCATCGCCCGCGCGCAACGCGGCCAGGAGCAAGCGCGCGCGTTCAGCTACGAGGCGCGCGTGGGCGCAGCCATCGCCACGGTCGCCGCTGCCGTCCCGCACCTCCGGCCGGCGCGGCGGCCGGTCGCCGCCCGCCCGGCGGCGTACGCCCAGGCGGCGGGCGCCGTGCTGGGTCTCAGCGCCCTGGCCCGGCCGGAGGAGCTGGGCTCGTGGCAGCGCGCCTACCTGGATCTGCCGGTCGACGATCTGGACGACGTGCCGCTGCTCTGCGCGCTCTCGTGGGTCGGCATGGCCGTGGCGCGGCGCGGCGAGCAGCGGCTGCTGCCCCTCGCGGCGCGGGCGCTGACGCGGGCACTGGCGCTGGATCGCGGCGATGCGGTGGCGCGCTTCAACGCCGGCCGGATGCACGAGCTGACCGGGCAGCCGGAGCGCGCCCGGCTGGTCTGGGAGCTCCTGGCCGAGGAGCAGCCCGCGCCGCCGCATCCGGCGCGCCACGGCTGGTACGTCGACGAGTTGCTGATGCGCGACCTGCTCGGCCGCTGGCTGGTCGACCCCGCGACGCTCGGGGCGGTGCTGCGCCAAGGCGTAGTGCTGGCGCTGGCGCGGCTGCACCAGGCGCAGGGGGATGCCAACGAGGCGCGCCGCTGCTACCGTGCGGTCGAGGCCGCCGCCGAGGACACCGGCCTCGCGACCATCGCTGCGCGTCGGCGGGCCAGCCTCGCCGCGGAGCAGGGCGATCTGGGCGAGACGGCCGCGGCGCTGCGGGCCGCCTGCGCGCGCACCGGCATGCAGGTCGACGCGTGGCTGGACTACGCGCGCGTGCTGCGCGAGCGCGGCGAGCTGGAGGCCTGCCGACAGTGGTGCGCGGAGCGCGCGGCCATGCTTGCCGGCTTCCCCGCCTATGCCGAGGCGCGCGCCGAGCTGGCAGCGCTGGCGGAGCGCTACGGCGCGATGTCCACCTCACCCCCCATCCGCCTCTCCGCGTGCGAAGAGGAGGAGCGAGCGGGTGAGGTCACAGGAGAGTCTGCTTCCGGCCCGGGCGACCGGACCACGGCACCCGAACATGAGGGAGGGCACCGGGGGGCGCCGCGGGGGCGTCCAGAGGGGGCTTCGGCCCCTCTGGGAACCTCCCTGGGGGAAGGGCGGGGTAAGCTTCCGCCGGGGTTATTCTCAGGCGAGGTCGTCGAATCCCTCGGCGAAGGCCGTGCCCTCCCGGTGCTGGAGCACGGTGGGCGTGCCAGCGTCGGCGAGAGAACCGGCCCGGCGCAGAGCGGCGACGGGGAGAGGCAAGGGATGAGCGACCACGAGCTGTCCCAGCCGGAGCGCTGGCTGGCCGAGGCCCGCGAGCTATTCGCCGCCGGGCGGCGCTTCGAGTGCCTACACCGCTGTCTGGAGAAGCTGCGCGTGCTGGAGGCTATTCCGGACCTGGCGCCGCCAGAGGTCGTCCGGGCATTCCAGGAGCTGCGCGCGAGGTGCTACCCAGGCATCTCGAACCCGCTGGTCGCGGACTTCTTGCCCGCCGCGGCGCGCACGTTTCTCGACGTCGGCTGCGGCTACGGCGAGCTAGGCGCCTATCTCAAGGAGGGCGGCACGGGGCGCTTCGTCTGCGGCGTAGAGCTCGACCCCGAGCGGGCGCGGAGCGCGCGCGACCGCCTCGACCTCGTCGTCGTGGCCGACCTCGACGTGCTGCCGGCGCTGCCGCAGCGGCCGGGCGGCTTCGACTGCGTCGTCTTCGCCGACGTGCTTGAGCACCTGAAGCGGCCCGAGGCGGCGCTGCGGGCCGCCGCGGAGGTCCTGGCGCCGGGCGGCGCGGTGGTCATCAGCCTGCCGAACGCGCGGCACTGGCACCTGCTCGCGCAGCTCGTCGTCGACGGCGAGTGGCGCTACGTCGATTCCGGCATCCTCGACCGCACGCACCTGCGCTTCTTCACCTTGCGCAGTCTCCAGCGCTTCATCGACGACGCGGGTTTCGTGGTGGACGGCGCCATCAACGCGCTGACCATCGCCCCGAGCTTCGATCCAGAGCCGCTGGTACGCGCGGTCGTCGAGCTGGGCGGTGACGGCGAGGAGCTCCGTCGCCACCTGGGGTTCTTCCAGTTCTGCCTGCGGGCGCGGCCGAAAGGCTAGCGCTACGTCTCCCAGCTCAGGGGCCGGAGCGCCGCCAGCGAGCGCCGTAGCGCGTCGTCGGGCTCGTGCGGCACGGTCGTCTCCAGGATGCTCACGCCGTCGTAGCCCAGCGTGCGCAGGGTCTGTGCGACCGCCGCGAAATCGACCTCGCCGTCGCCGACGGCGGC
>JACQUS010000340.1 GCA_016210125.1 Chloroflexota bacterium
CCCCCTCTCCCGCGACGCGGGAGAGGGGGAAGAACCTGCCTCGGGGGACACCCCCGAACCCCCGCCAAGCGGCATCGCCGACTGCACCCCCGCCGTGGAAACAGCGGGTCCAGAGCGCGTGGTGCTTCCGCCCACCGCGCATTCCTTCCCCGCGTCGTGTGGCAGAGGGGGGCTAATGATGAGTTGGGGGGGTCCAGAGGGGGCGTCGCCCCCTCTGGCGGGGCTTGGGGTGTCCCCAAATTCCCGGCCTAGGCCGGGGACACCCAGCACGCGCGCCAGCAGGGCCTCGAGCTGCGGGAACAGCCGCTCCAACGCGAAGGCGCGGCAGTGCTCGCGGCCGCGCGCGACGTAGAAGTCGTAGAGCGCCGGGTTGCCGAGGAGGTCACGCAGATGGTCGGCCCACACGTCCGCGTTGCGGTAGTCGCGGATGAGGACGCCGGCCTGGCCGACGGCCTCCGGCAGCCCGCCGACGTGGCTGGCGATGACCGGGATGCCGTTGGCCATCGCCTCCAGCGGCGTGCGGCCGAACGGCTCCGGCCAGACGGCTGGGGCCAGCAGCACCTTCGTGACCGCGTAGAAGTCGCGCGGCTTGGTGTCCGGCCAGTAGGCCAGGTTGTGGTGCAGGTCGAGACCGAATGCCTCCGGGCTGCCGCGCCCGACGACCAGGAAGCGCTCCTCCGGCATGCGCCGGGCGATCTCGGCGAAGGTCTGCACGCCCTTCAGGAGCATCGCCGTGCACATGGTGATGTAGCGCCGCCCGGCCGGGTCAGCCGGGCCGACATAGTCAGGGCCGTAGTCCATCGGCTGGTACCAGACCACCGCGTCGCGGCCGTAGAACTCCTTGATCGTCCGCGCCATATGCTCCGAGCAGCAGTAGACGAGGTCGGCCTGCTCGACAGCCCAGCGCTGCGCGCGCATGAAGTCGGCTCGCGGCAGCCAGTAGGGGCAGCGCGCGCACTGGCGGTCGCAGGTCATCATGGCCAGCGGCACGGGGCACACGTGCTCGTAGCTCATCACCGAGAGGAGCGCCGGCACGCCTAGGTCTTTGGCCGCCTGCACGGCCACCGGCGCGAAGTTGAGCTGCGTGATGACGACGTCGGGGCGGCTCTCGACGACCTCCCGGCGCAGCTCCGGCGGGCCGGGCACGACGCGCACCGGCACGCCGTTGTGCACGAAGCGCTGCGGCTCGCCGGTGCAGACGGCCTCGACGGCGTAGCCGCGTCGCGCCAGCTCCTGCATGACCGTCTGGGCCGTGTGCTCGGCCCCGCCGAGCGCCGGCGCGTAGTACTGCGCGGCGAAGACGACCTTGGGGCGCAGCCGCGCGGGCTCGGGACCGGGGACAGCTTGCACCTCTCCCCCCGACCCCCTCTCCCGCGCGGAGAGGGGGAGACGAGATGAACTCGACGCCCTCGCGATGTCCGCGCCGGGGGAGTCCAGAGGGGGCTGTGCCCCCTCTAGCGGAGTTTGGGGTGTCCCCAACACTGGGGCGGGAGGGGGCTGCTGCCGCGCGCGCCAGCCGGCGATGGCCCGCGGGAAGACCTCCGCGCAGGCCGCGACCAGGTGGCGCACGTCGAAGCGCTCGGCCACCGTCTGCCGCGCCCGCGCGCCCAACCGCTGCGCCAGGTCGGAATCGTCGAGCAGGCGGCGGAGGCAGCGGCGCAGGTACGCCTCGTCGGCCGAGATGAAGCCGTTGTCGCCGTCGACGATGGGCGAGGTCGCATTTGCCCAACTCACCACCGGCATCCCGGTCGCCATCGCCTCCACGAGGCCCATGTTGTAGCCGTCCTCCCACTCCTCCATCGTCACGTGCAAGTAGACGCGGTGGCGCTGGTAGGCCGCCAGCAGCGCGGCCTGGCTCGCCGCCGGCTGCGCGCCGGGCATGCCCGGGTTCAGGCCGACGACGCGCTGCGGCAGCCCATCTACCAGCCGCGCCCGCAGGGCCGTGTTGAACATGTGCTCGCGCTCGCGCATCAGGTTGCCCACGGTGAGCACGGCGGCCTCCGAGCCGTGATAGCCGCCCCACTCGTCCAGCGCGACCGACACCGGCAGCACGTGACCGTCAAGCCCCCAGCTCGCCAGCTTGCTCGCCGAGATGGCGCAGAAGACGCCGCCGCGCGCCACCAGGAACTCGCGCACCATGGCGCGCACGAGCGGCGCCTGCTCGGCCTTGCCTCCGGCCTCGTTGAGCAGGCGGTTGTGGGCCAGGTAGATGGCCGGCAGGTCATAGTCGGCCAGGAAGCGCACGTCGTGCAGCGTCTGGGCGATCATCAGGTCATACGCGCCAGTGCGCAGGCGCTCCTGCACCTCGGCCTCGTCCTTCAGCAGCGTGACGTTGGGCGGGACGGCGCGCTGCTGCACCGGCCAGCCGCGGCCGTCGAGCCGCTGCGTCCAGTTCGGCACCGCGAAGTCGTGGCCGGTGCGCGCCAGCAAGCAGAACGACGGCGCGTGCCAGTTGCAGGCGAAGATGCGCAGCCGCTGCGGCGCCGGCTGGGGTCCGGGGACAGCTTGCACCTCTCCCCCCGACCCCCTCTCCGGCGCGGAGAGGGGGAGACGAGAGGAACTCGACGCCCTCGCGATGTCCGCGCCGGGGGAGTCCGGAGGGGGCACAGCCCCCTCTGGCGGGGTTTGGGGTCTCCCCAACACTGGGGCGGGATGGGGCTGCTGCCGCGCGCGCCAGCCGGCGATGGCCTGCGGAAAGACCTCCGCGCAGGCCGCGACCAGGATGCGCACGTCGAAGCGCTCGGCCACCGTCTGCCGCGCCCGCACGCCCAGCCGCCGCGCCAGGTCGGGGTCGTCGAGCAGGCGGCGCAGGCAGCGGCGCAGGTATGCCTCGTCGGCCGAGACGAAGCCGTTGTAGCCGTCGACGATCGGCGATGTGGGATGCGCCCAGCTCACCACCGGCATTCCGGTCGCCATCGCCTCGAGGAGGGCCATGTTGTAACCGTCGTCCTGGCCTTCCATCGTGATGTGCAGGTAAACACGGTGGCGCTGGTAGGCCGCCAGCAGCTCGGCCTGGCTCTCGGCCGGGCGGCACTGGGGCAGACGCGGGTTCCAGCCGACGATGCGGTCAGGCAGGTCCTCGACCAGCCGCGCTCGCAGGCCCATGTTGAAGACCTCATCGCGCTCCACCAGCAGGTTGCCGACGGTGAGGACAGCCGGCTCGCTCCCGTGGTAGCCGCCCCACTCGTCTAGCGCCACCGCCACCGGCAGCACCGCGCCGCCAAGGCCCCAGCTCGCCAGCTTGCTCGCTGAGATGGCGGTGAACACGCCGCCGCGCTCGATCAAGAGCTGCTGGATCACGGCGCGTTGGAGCGCTGCCCGCGCCGGGTCGCCGCCCGCGCCGACCAGCAGGTACGTGTGCGCGAGAAAGACCACCGGCAGATCGCACTCGCGAAGGAACCGTGTGTCCTGGGGCGTCTGCGCGATGGCGAGATGGTAGTGCCCCGTCGCCAGCCGCGCGCGAGCCTCACCCTCGTCGTCGAGCAGCGTGATGTTCGGCGGCAGCGGGCGCTGGCGAAGGTTCCAGCCCCGGCCGTCGATGCGCTGCGTCCAGTTAGCCACCTCGAACTGGTGGCCGGTGCGGGCGAGCACGCACAGCGCCGGGACGTGCCAGATGAAGGAGAAGATGCGGAGGGAGTTGGCCTCACCCCCTTTCTCCCCCTCTCCGCAGGCGGAGACGTCGCCGGAGGCGACTCGCCCTGGCGAGGGGACGGGGGATGAGGTAGTCCCTCCACCGCTAGCCTCGACAGAGGGCGGCTGCACGAACCGGCCTGGGCCGAGATGCTCCATCACATGCCTCCCTCGGCGACGGCCAACGGAACGATCTGCGCCAGCAGGCCCTCCAACGGGCGCGCGGCGTCGCGGTAGTGCGGGCAGACCTGCGCCAGCGCCAGCCCCTCGCGGCAGACCGCGGCGCAGCGCTCCGCCTGCCCAACGAGGTAGAGCACGAGCGCCAGCCGCCGGCGCGTGCCAAAGTCCCAGGGCTGCCGCTCCAGCGCCGCCGCGTAGTCGTCCGCCGCCCCCAACGGATCGCCCAGGCGCTCCAGCGCAGCGCCGCGTGCGGCGTAGCCGCCCTCCAGGTCCGGCCGCGCGGCGATCGCCAGGGCGAACAGCTCGCGGGCGCGCTGCGCCAGCCCCTCCGCCAGCGCCAACTCGCCCAGGCGCCGCGCGCACTCCCAACGCAGCAAGCCCCCTAGCGCACACCGTGCGCCCTCGGCGTCGCCGGCGTGCAGCGCCAGGGCGCGCTCCCACTCGACGCGCAGGGTGTCGTAGGCGTGCATGAAGCACCAGCCCTCGTCGCTTGGGGGGGCGTCCGGTGCGGCGCACAGCAGTCCCAGCGCCTCGCTGAGCGCAGCGGCGCCGGCCTCGCGCTGCCCCAGCGCCAGGCGCGCCAGCCCCAGGCTGGCCCACGCGAGCGCGTCGTCGGGCCAGCGCGCCAGAAGCGCCCGCCAGCCGGCCTCGGCCGCCTGGGCGTGCCGCGCCGCCTCGGCGGGCCGCTCGGCGCGCTCGTAGGCCGCAGCGAGCAGCGCCTCGGCCACGGCCAGGGCGTTGGCGTACGCCGGCTCGTCGGGCGCCAGGCGCGCCGCGGTGGCCAGCTCGTCGCGCGCCAGGTGCGGCACATAGCCGGTCTGCGCCAGCCAGCGCCCACTGTGGTAGTGGCGCGCGGCCACATCCAGCGCGGCCCAGCGCTCGCGCTGCGCACGCAGCGCCGGCCAGTCCACCGCGGCCAGGCGGTCGAGGAGCGCCTGGAGATGCGCCGGGTAGCCCTCGCGCTGCACCCGCGCGTGCCCGGCCGCGGCCACCCGCGCGCGCCGCGGCTCGTCCTCCAGATAGCGCTCCAGCAGGGCCTCGAAGTCGTCCTCGCCGTACAGCACGCACTCGACGCCGTCCCGGAAGATATCGCGCACCTCGACGTTCTCGCGCTCCATAAACAGCAGCGCGCCGCAGGCCGGGGCTTCGTAGGCGCGCATGTTCATCTCGCCGCGGATCGACTTGTTGACGACGATGCGGCTCTGGGCTACCGCCCGCGCGTACTCCTCGCCATAGAGGCCACCGAGGATAGCCACGCGGTAGCGCCCGGCGAAGCGCGCCAGGCGGGCCAGGAGGCGCGCGCGCTGGCGCTGCACGTCGTGGTTGAGGTTGCCGATGAAGAGCACGTCGTAGACCGGCGGCAGGTCGGGATAGGGGTGATGTACCGGCGGGTGGAAGGAGAAGTTCGCCCAGAAGGCGACGTTGGCATAGCCCAGCGCTTGGAAGCGCTCGACGCCGGCGCGGTCGGTGACGATATAGTCGCAGCGCGCCAGGTTCTGTCGCAGGGCGCTGAAGTTGAGGTTCCAGTCGCCGACGACGGCCACCAGCATGACTGGGCACTCGTCGAGCACCGGCCAGGGGCGGTACTCCGGCGACCACCAGACCACCACGTCGGGCCACCAGCCTGCCGGCGGCCGCGCCAGCAGCTCCTCCCAGCGCTCGCCGGGACGGTAGGTCAGCGCTTCATCGGGGCCGAAGCACAGCACGTCGTGGCCGCCGCGCGGCAGCGGCAGCAGTCGTTCGTGCTCCTCGGCCGTGAGCGGGCCAACGAGTACCTTCACGTGAGCACGTTCACCTGCGCGCCCTCACCGCGTCCCCTCCGCCAGGCCGCCTTGCACGCGCTCCAGCCCGGCGCGGGCCAGGGGGTCGTCCGGCGCGACGGCCAGCGCGCGCTCGTAGGCAGCGACGGCCTCGGCCGGCCGGCGCAGCCGCTCGTACAGCTCGCCCAGGTTGCTCCACACGTCGGCGCGCTCCGGCGCCAGGTCGAGGGCGCGGCGGAAGGCCGCCTCGGCCGCCGCCTCGCCGGCGGCGCAGAGCGCCGCCCCGAGCGCGTTGTGGAAGTCGGCGTTGAAGGGCATCTGCTGCACGGCCTGGCGCAGCGCTGCGACGGCGGCGGCGGCCGCGCCGCGCTGGAGCTGGGCGTAGCCGAGCAGATAGTGGGCCGTGCTGAGCAGCGGGCTCAGATCGAGGGCACGGTTGAGGGCAGCGAGGGCCTCGTCCCAGCGCTCCTCGGCGAGCAGCCGGCGGGCGTCGTCCAGCGCGGCCTCGGCGGCGTCAGTCGGCGTTGGCTCAGCCGCGGCCAGCGCCCCGCCTCGGCGGGTGGCCACCACCGAGCTGATCGTGTCGACCCAGCTTATCAGCGGCAGCTCTTCAGGCACGCGCGGCGGCGGTGCGGCCTGGCTCACCGGCGGCGGGGCGATCGGCACCTCCTCGACCGCCACGCCGGTCGGCAGGGGGCCGTAGTCACGCGCCTGGTCGAAGCCCAGCGCCACCAGGTCCGGCGGCTCGTAGCCCCGGTCGGTCAACGCGACGCCCCACTTGGTCTGGAAGCGCCCGGCGTTGTCCCACACCGAGCGGCGGTAGTCGATCCCCAACATGTCGAAGGTCCGGCCGCCATGGTGGTGGACGTAGCTGTCGTGGACCACCGCCAGCTCGAAGCCAGCCAGCCGCGCCCGCAGGCAGTAGTCGTCGTCCTCGAGGTTGCCGGTGCCGAAGCGCTCGTCCAGACCGCCGATGCGCTCGACCACCACGCGGCTGATCAGCATGCAGAAGCCGATGACCCGCGGCACGAGCGTCGCCTGGCCGGCGTGCCGGGCACAGAAGGCGCGGGCGAAGCGCTCCAGGCCCTCGGGATAGCCCTCGGTGGCCTCCGGTACGCGCTGCACGCCGGCAACGTTGTTCGAGCGCGGGCCGACGATGCCCAGCGTTGACCGCTCGGCCATGGCGCGCAGCATGGCCTCCAGCCAGCCGGGCGTGGCCAGCGTGTCGTTGTTGAGCAGCAGGAGGAAATCGCCGCGGGCCACGGCCAGACCCTGGTTACAGCCGGCGGCGAAGCCGACATTCGCCGCGTTGGCGATGAGCCGCACGCCCGGCTCGCCTCGCAGCGCCTCGACGGTCCCGTCGGTCGAGCCGTTGTCGACGACGATCAGCTCGTAGGGCTGCGGCGTGTGCTCGCGAATGCTGGCGAGGCAGGCACGCGTGTCGGCCAAGTTGTTGTGCGTCAAGATGATGATCGAGGTCAGCGGCCCGGTGTGCGCCGCGCCGAAGACGTCCCAGCCGTAGAGCGCTGCCGTCCGCGGCAGCTCCTGTGCGCCGTACAGCTCCGCCACGCGCCGGTAGAGCACGGCGCGGCTCTCGTCGAGCAATCGGCCCTCCTCGCCGGGCGGGAGCGTGTTGAAGCTGGCATGGCCGCGGTGGTAGACGAACGAGTCAGCGGCGATGACGACGCGGTAGCCGGCACGCTTCAGCCGCAGGACGTACTCGTGGTCCTCGTGGCCGAGGAAGAAGCGCTCGTCGAGCGCCCCAAGCGTGCGCACGAGGTCGGCGCGCAGCAGCAGGCAGAAGCCGGTCAGCAGCCCCTTGGCCTCGACGCTGCGGCGAAAGTTCAGGCCGAAGACCAGCCGGCCGACGGCCTCCAGGTCGAGCGGCCCTGGCGCAGCGCGCATAGCCCCGACCACGTGCGGATAGGCAGCGAGCGACTGCCAGCCGGCGGCGTAGTTCGAGACCGGGCCTACCGCGCCGACATCGTCGGCCACGTGCGCCAGCAGCCGCTCCAGCCAGCGCCGCGGCACGGCGGTGTCGGGGTTCAGCAGGACGTAGTAGTCGCCCTGGGCCAGGGCGATGCCCTGGTTGCAGGCACGCGCGAATCCGAGGTTCTCCGCGTTGCGCACGACGCGCACGCGCTCGGCGTAGGTGTCGAGCAGCGTGGGCGTGGCGTCCTGCGAGGCGTTGTCGACGACGACGACCTCTAGGCTCGGATAGCTGCTCGCCAGTGTGCTGTCGAGGCAGGCGCGCAGCGTCGACGCCGAGTTGTAGGTCACGACGATCGCCGAGACGCGCGGCTGCGCAGCCCCGCGCACGACCACCGGCTCCGGAAAGACCGCGCGCAGGACAGTCTGCATGCGGTGGCGGTAGGTGTGGGTCGCCAGCACGGCGGCGCGGCCGGCGGCGGCAATGCGCTCGCGCTCTGCCGGGCGGGCCAGCGCCCAGGCGAGCTGTGCGCAAAGGTCGTCGGCTTCGCGGTAGGCTAGGTAGTGCTCGCCGGCGCGCAGCAGCTCACCGAGGCCGTTGTCGGCCAGGTCGTTCGTCGCCAGCAGGCTGCCGCAGGCCAGGGCCTCGAAGACGCGCATGTTCACGTCGCTGCCCAGGCTGCGGTTGAAAACCACGCGCGAGGCCGACAGGATGCGCGCCATCTCGTCGCCGTAGGCCTCACCAACGAAGCAGTTGGGGAAGTGCTCCCGGAGCAGGTGCACCAACTCGCTGCGCGTGCCGGGGAAGAGGCGGCCGACGAAGCACCAGTCGTAGCTCTTCGGCACAGGCACGGGCCGGTGCAGCAGCGGGTTGGCCGCCAGCGGCAGCCAGAAGACATGGGCGATGCCGTCGGCGCGCAGCCGCTGCGCGCCGTCGCGCTGGGCAGCAAAGACGAAATCGAAGCGCTGCGCCTTATGGTAGTCCCAGTCGTATTGGAGGTGTGTATCGATGACCCACCAGGCGGAGGGGTGGAGGTGCTCGGGCAGATGATATTGGAGGCCGTCGTCGACGTTCAGGAAGAGGTCGTAGTCGCCGACGCGCAGCTCCTCGGCGCGGGTCGGCAGCACGTGCGTCACGGCGCAGAGGCCCTGGAAGGCCTGGCGGCAGTGCTCGCCGGTCGTGTCGGCACGCAGGGTGTTGTCGTAGATGAGCGCTATGCGCAGCATCGGGAGCTCGTCCGTCCCCTTTCAGCCGCTCGGTCGCTTCCTAGGTCCGCACCTTCACTTTAGCGCCCTCGCCTATCTGGTGCTATCAGGGAAATCCTCAATCTCTTGGGAAATTGTCATGCTTGTGCGCGCTCATGGCTGCTTCTGCCGCTGCTGCGCGGCTATGGGCGGGGCCGTGCGCCGTCAGCGACCGACGCTCTGCTCAGCCGCGCGACGCGCCGTGACGAGGTACTGGTAGGCGAAGAGGTCGGCGATCTCGGCCTCCGGCAGCCCGTGGACACTCAGGTTGCCGAAGGTGATCGTGTGTAGCGCGCCGGCCGCCCGCCACTCATCATAAGGGCCAACGTTCATCGGGTACAAGACGGGGTCAACGAAGCCGGACTCGTGCAGCAGCCGCGCGAACTCGCGACGGGTGAAGAAGCGCAGGTGGGTGCGGTCGAGGATGCCGGCGTCGGCATAGGTCCAGTGGCCGTTCGCCAGGCCGACCAGCACGCTGTAGTGGCGCACGTTAGGGAAGCTGGCGACCAG
>JACQUS010000275.1 GCA_016210125.1 Chloroflexota bacterium
CCGTTACTGGGACCTCCGTTACTGGGACCTCGGCGGCGAGCCCAGGTCGCCTACCTCACCCGGCCAGCACGTCCACCAACCGTAGCGCATGGGTGTCGAGCGGCTTGGGCTGGGCGAGGAGCTCCGCGAACGGCGTGTACACCAAGCAGTCGTGCACCTGGCCGACCATGCAGCCGCGCTGCCCGGCCAGCAGCCCCTCGACCGCGCCGGCCCCAAGCAGGCTGGCCAGGATGCGGTCGCGCGCGCTGGGGTTGCCCCCGCGCTGGACGTGGCCGAGGATGGCGACGCGATACTCCATCGCCAGCTCCCGGTAGGTCGCGGCGGCAATGCGCATGGCCCCGCCGGCGTCGTCGCCCTCGGCGGTGACGACGATAATGGCTCGCCAGCCGCGTGCCAGCCCGCTGCGAATGCGCGCGCAGAGCCGCGGCACGTCGGTGTGCTCCTCGGGCAGCAGCACGGCCTTGGCCCCGCCGGCCAGGGCCACCTCGAGGGCGATGAAGCCGCGCGTGCGCCCCATCACCTCGACGAAGAACAGGCGCTCCAGGGATTCGGCGGTGTCGCGAATGCGGTCGATGGCCTCGAGGGCCGTGTTCACGGCCGTGTCGAAGCCGATGGTGAAGTCGGTGCCGGCGACGTCGTTATCGATAGTGCCCGGCACCCCGACGATCGGCAGGCTCCACTCCTGCCCGGCCAGCAGCCCGCCCCGGAACGTCCCGTCGCCGCCGACAGCGACCAGCCCGTCCACGCCGTGGCGGCGCAGCGTCTCCTGCGCCATCGCGCGACCCTCCGGCGTGCGGAACTCCTCGCACCGCGCGGTGCCCAGGATCGTCCCGCCACGGTGGATGATCTCCGAGACCGACCGCGAGTCGAGCGGCTCGACGGCGTCGCGCACGAGCCCGAGGTAGCCCCGGCGGATGCCCAGCACCTCGATCTCGTGGTGCGTCGCTGTGCGGACGACCGCGCGAATCGCCGCGTTCATCCCCGGCGCGTCCCCGCCGCTGGTCAGCACGGCGATGCGGCGCATAGGGCACCTCCCGCGCTTCGGCTCTGCATGCATAGTACCAGCCACCGTTCGGGCAGCGCGTGTCGGGCCGCAGCGTGTGGCGCGCGCGATCGGGCAGCGATACAAGAGGATACAATTTGGATGATCCCCTGGAGGATGTGATGCAGAACGTCGTTGGGCAGCACGTGCCGCGGCTGGACGGGCGGGCGAAAGTCATGGGCGTGGCGCGCTACGTCGAGGACCTGCACATCGAGCGCATGCTTCACGCCCGCTTGGTCCTCGCCGACCGCGCGCACGCGCGCATCGCCGGCGTCGACGCCAGCGCCGCGCGTGCCGTGCCCGGCTGCCTCGGCGTGCTGACGGCGCGTGACCTGCCGCTGCCCGGCTACGACGCTGCCGACCGGCTGCGCTCCCCGCTGGCGCTCGACGAGGTGGTGTTCGCCGGCCAGCCGGTAGCGGTCGTCGTCGCCACGAGTGCCGAGGCAGCGGCCGATGCGCTGGAGCGCGTCCGCGTCGCGTACGAGCCGCTGCTGCCGGTGCTCGACCCGCTGGCGGCGCTCGACCTGCAGTCGCCCCCGGCCCGCTCGCGCGCTGAGGGAGAGGGCGGCGACATGGCGCTGCACGCTGCGGTCGAGGGCGGCGGCGCGGAGGCGGCGGCGCAGTCGCCGAATGTGGCCAGCACCGTGCGCTACCGGCGCGGCGATGTGGCGCAGGGCCTTGCCGAAGCCGACGAGGTTGTCAAGTACGTTTTTACCACGCCAATGGTCTACCAGGGCTACCTGGAACCGCACGCCGCCCTGGCAGTGCCTGAGCCGGACGGCCGGCTGACGATCTACACCAGCACCCAGGCTCTTTTCCACGTCCGCGACGAGACGGCCGCCGCGCTCGGCCTGCCGGCGCACCACGTGCGCGTCGTGCCGATGGCCGTCGGAGGCGGCTTTGGGGCCAAGATCGGGCTGCTGGAGCCGCTCGTCGCCGCGGTGGCGCTGCGCCTCGGCCGGCCGGTCACGCTCGTGCGCACGCGCCTTGAGGACCTGCGCAGCGCCACACCGAGCCCGGCGGCGCGCTTTGAGGTGACGCTCGGCGCTCGGCGCGACGGTACGCTGACTGCGCTCCAGGCCCGCGTGATCTTCGACCCGGGCGGCTACGCCGGGGCACCGCTGGCCGCCGCATGCACGCTCCTCGGCGGCACCTACCGCGTCCCGCATCTCGACATCGCCGGCTATGAGGTGCTGACCAACAAGCTCGGCCAGGGGGCCTATCGGGCGCCGGGCGCGCCGCAGGCGATGTTCGCCCTGGAGTCGTGCGTGGACGAGCTGGCGCGGCGGCTGGGAATCGACCCCCTGGCGTTTCGCATGCAGAACGCCGTCGACGGTGGCGACCCGATGCTCAGCGGGCGCCCCTGGCCGCCCCTCGGCCTGCGCGCCTGCCTCGAGGCGCTGGCGCCGTACTGGCAGGCCGGCCCGCGTAGCTCGTCGGCCGGCGGACGTACCGGCCGCGGGCTGGCCATCGGCGGCTGGTTCGGCGGGCTGGAGCCGGCCGCGGCGAGCTGCCGCGTCAACCGCGACGGCAGCGTCACGGTGATCGTCGGCGCCGTGGACATCAGCGGCACGGCGACCGGCCTGGCGCAGATCGCCGCCGAGGTGCTCGGCGTGGACCTGGGTCAGGTCGAGGTCGTCGTCGGCGACAGTGACAGCGCGCCGCAGTCCGGCGGCAGCTCCGGCAGCAAGATCACCTACACGGTCGGCCGCGCCGTCCTACGCGCCGCCGAGGACGCGCGCGCCCAGGTTCTGCGCATCGCCGCCGCCGAGCTGGAGGCCGCTCCAGAGGACCTGGAGATCGTCCATGGGCAGGCGCGCGTGCGCGGCGTACCTGACAAGGCGATCGACCTGGCGAAGCTGGCGGAGCTGAGCACGCGCTACAACAGCCGCTACGAGCCAATCTTCGGCCGCGGGGCCTCGACGACGCGCCAGATGGCTCCGGGCTTCACCGCGCACCTGGTCGAGGTGGTCGCCGATCCCGATACGGGCGAGGTGCGGCCGACGCGCTACGTAGCTGTCCAAGACGTGGGCCGGGCCATCAACCCGGCGGGCGTCGAGGGCCAGATGCACGGCGGTGCAGCGCAGGGCCTGGGCTGGGGGCTCTACGAGCAGCTCGTCTACGACGAGGGCGGCCAGCTCCTGACCGCGACGCTGATGGACTACGCGCTGCCGACGGCCGAGATGGTCCCGGCGTTCGCGACGCGCATCGTCGAGGTGCCGGCGGCTGACGGCCCGCTCGGCGCGCGCGGCGTCGGTGAGCCGCCGGTGATCCCCGGGGCCGCGGCCGTGGCCAACGC
>JACQUS010000295.1 GCA_016210125.1 Chloroflexota bacterium
AGGAACGTGCGTGTGCTCATGCCCAGGGGCACCTCGACCCAGCCCGACCGCTTCACATGGCCCGACGGAGCCAGAATCTTCGAGCCCTTGCTCTTCGGGCCGCCGGTCTGGGCGAACCACGCGGCCCCGTGCTCCAGGATGACCGGCACGTTGGCGTAGGTCTCGACATTGTTCATATTGGTCGGCTTCTGGAAGAGCCCACGCTCGGCCGAGCGCACCAGCTTGACGCGCGGCATGCCGCGGCTGCCCTCGATCGACGACATCATGGCCGACGACTCGCCGGCGGCGTACGACCCGGCGCCCATGCGCAGCTCGAGGTGGAAGCTGAAGTCGCTGCCCAGGATATGCTCGCCGAGCAGGCCGCGCTCGTAGGCTTGCTCCAGCGCGACGACGCAGATGTCGTGCGCCAGCAGGTGCTCGCCGCCGATATATAGGAAGCCGCGGTCCGAGCCGATGGTGTAGGCGGCGATGAGCAGCCCTTCGAGCACGCCGTGCGGATCGGCCTCTAGCAGCCGCCGGTCCTTGTAGATCGACGGCTCACCCTCCTCGGCGTTGCAGACCATGTACTTCGGATAGCCCGAGGCTTTGCGCGCCGTCTCCCACTTCGCCGCCGAGGGGAACGCCGCACCGCCGCGGCCCAGCAGGCTAGCACGTCGAACCTCGTCCAAGATCTGGTCTGACGTCAGCTCCGTCAGCGCGCGGGCGAGCTGGCGGTAGCCGCCGCGAGCAATGGCGTCGTCCACGTCGCGGGGCTCGACCAGGCCACATAAGCGGCTGACGAGTCGATGCTGCAGCCGCCAGTAGTCGTGGTCGTCCCACTTGCGCATGCCCAGCCGCGGCGGGTCGACGGCGATGAGCATGTCGGCGTGCGCGCGCGGCGCGGGGCGCTCGCCCAGGACGCACTCGTCGACAAGCGCCGGAACGCGGTCGGCGGCCACGTCGCCGTAGGTGAAGCGCACGCCGCCGGGCTTCACCACCGTGACCATCGGCTCGCGGTAGCACATGCCGTTGCAGCCGACCTCTCCGAGCGAGGCCGCCCGCGCGGCCAGCGCGTCGGCCAGGCGCGCCTGCGTCTCGCCAGCGCCGACGGCGAGCCCACAGCCCGAGATGTGCACCAGGACGCGCGGCAGGGCCAACGCGGCGCGGCGCTTCGCCGCCGCCTCGCGGAGCTGCCCGTAGCGCACCAGCGGAGTGCTCATCTCAGTACCCTCGCTGCCGTCGGATCAGGTCGAGCAGGTCGTCCACGGTCACGCGCCCGCGCAGGTCGTGCTCGATCTGCACGGCCGGCGCGTGCGGGCAGATACCCAGGCACGCGGACGTCTCCAGTGTGAACTCGCCATCGGGCGTGGTCGCGCCGTGCGCGGCCTCCAAGTCCAGCTCGAGCTGGACCTCCTCGACGAGCGTGGCCCCGCCGTTCACGCGGCACGCCGGACCGCGGCAGACGGTCAGAATGGTGCGCCCGGGTGGCGTGAGCCGGAACATATGGTAGAAGCTGGCGACGCCGTAGACCTCGGCCGGCGTCATGCGCAACTCCTCGGCGATGGCGCGGATGGCCGCGCGCGGCAGCCACCGATGGATCTGCTGCACCTCGTGCAGCACCGGCATCAGTGCGCCGTCGGTCTCACGGTGGCGCTCGGCGATCGCACGCACCGCGTGGCGCACCGCGGCCGCGTCCGGCTCACCCGGCGCAACTCTAGTGCTGTGGCTGCTCACGGTTCCTCCACCCCGCCTCAGAAGGGCTCCCAGAGGCGGCGTAGCCCGCTCTGGACTCCTGTGAAAGTCCCCCTCTGGGCGTCTGCCCCGCTCCACCCCAAAGAGGTTCCCAAAAGAGGTTCCCGGAGGTCGCCGAAGGCGACCTCCGGACTCCCCGCCCGCTCCGCTCCCCTCGCCAGAGTCGAGCCTTCGACCTCTCCGACTCGCAGAGGGGGCCGGGGGTGAGGTCCCTTCCCCTGCGGCGCAGCCCCGTTCCCTTCAGCGCCGCCGTCCGGCAGCGACATTGGCAACTGCCCGTGTTCATCGAGCGTCCTTGCCCCGGCTGCGAGCGGCTCAGAGCGCGCAGCGCTAGTCACTCGTCACCCCCACCGCGCTAGGCACATGCACCGCGAGCCTCAGGAAGGCGGCCAGGCGGTCGAGCGCCAGGTGGCGCTCAACGAGGGCGAGCGCGGCGGCAGCCTTCTGCGGGTGGTGCACCGGCGGCGCCGTAAACAGGTCCTCGACGGCCTCGAGCGCGTGGATGACGTGTTGCCGCACGGAGACGACCGGCACGCCGCGCTCGCGCGCGCCGGCGAGGACCTGCACGCCTGGGTCAAGCCCTTCGGTCAAGATCATGGCTGCGCAGCCGGCCTGGAGCGCGGCGAGAGGCAGATCGGTACGGTCGCCCTTGCAGATCAGGGCGCTGTCGGGCCGCCGCGCCAGCCAGAGCAACGCGTCCTGGAGCATGCCGCCGGCGATGGCCAGCCGGCCGACGAGCCGGTCGCCCTGCTCCTCGCCACAGAGCCAGCGGCCTTGCAGGCGCTCGGCGAGCACGCGCACCGGCGCGCCGAGCATAAGCTGCTCGTGCGGCACGACGCCTGGGACATCCCAGCCCTGGGCCACCAATGCTGGGATGACGCGCTGATGCACGCGCTCGACGTACATCTCCGGAACCCCGTTGAGGACGAGCGCGCTCGGCCGCAGCTCGGTGGCGCCGATGCGCTCGAACGTCTGACGGCCGCGGTAGGCGGCGACCAGCAGGACGAGGTCGGTGGCGCGCGTCTGGACGGCGTGGTCGGGCGGGCCTTCAACGAGTGCTACGCCGCCAGGCTCGGCGTCGAGCGGGGCTGTACCGAGCGGCACGTCAGCGCGCGCGACGACGGGTGGGTGGCCAAGGGTCGCGGCGGCGAACGCCACGTCGGGGTCGTCGGCTGCCGCGGCGAGCTTGGCATAGCGGACAGCGACACCACGGCGACGCAGCCACTGGCCCACTCCCAGGGCTAGCGCCGTCTTGCCGACGCCCGGTTCGGTTCCACACACATAGACGATCGGCACGGTGCTCTCAGAGCGTGGTAAGCACCAGCTCGGCGACGTGCATCCGGTCGTTCGGAATGAGCAGGACGACCGCTGCACGCGCGTCGCCACGCGTCGCCGGGTCGGGCCAATAGAGGTCGCATGGTATGCCGCCCTCTTCCAGCAGCTCCTGCCAAGCTTCCGCCGCGGTCAGGTTGGGCGCGGTGCGGAAGGGCGTCCACACGGCTCGGGCGGCTCCCCGCGCTACGCTCGCTCGTCCTGCCGGCAGTGTAGCACGGCCCTGGAGAGGCCGTCAAGGAAGCGTGCAAGCTCTTCAGACGAGCACGCCGGCCGGCTGTGCGGTCGGCAGCGGCTGCTCGAAGAGCCGCCCGTAGCCGCGCGGGCCGGCGATGCCCAGCCGCGCGAGCGCAGCCCACATGCTCGCCTGGTTGCTCGTGATGACGGGCTTGCCCAGGTCGCGCTCCAGCGGCTCGATGATCTCGATGGCTCGCCAGTTGGTGCAACTGACGAAGATGGCCTCGGCGTCGGGCGTGTCGACGGCTCGCGCGGCCTGGTAGGTCGCTTCGGGAAAGAGCATACCCTTCGGCAGGTTTTCGCGCAGGCCGAGGTTGTGCACGGCCAGGATGCTCAATCCCGGCACCGTGGCCTCGAAGAAGCGCTTCTCGCGCTGGGCGATGTCCTCGATGTACGGCGTGGCCATGCCGATGCGCCGCACGCCGAGCGCGCGCAGCGCCAAGGCCACGGCCGTCGAGGTGATGACCGCCGGCACGCCGCTGGCCTGCTCGATGGCCCGCGCGATCTCCACGTCGCTGCCGGGGCCGGCGGCGAAGGTCGCGCTGGTGCAGGCCCAGACGATGACGCCGGGCCGCACCTCGGCCAGCTCGCGGGCGCGCTCCGGCGCGCGCCGCGACATGGCGATCAGCTTCTCGGCCTTGCCGGCGTCGTCGGACGGCTCTTCCTGCCAGACACGCCCGGTGTGCACCGACACGCCCTCGGGGGCCATACGAGCGAACTCGATCTCCGCGGTGGTGTTCGAGCAGGGGACGAGAAGGCCGATGCGCGCGCGCCAGCCATACACAGGCCACCTCCTGGGCGAGCGCGTCGCCGCGGCCGAGCTCGCGGCCGCGCTGCCGCTCCATCCTAGGCCGGCGGCCGGCCGACGGCAAGGTCCATGCAGTGATCGGAGTGCGAGCGCGGTGCCAGTGCCCGCCGGGGTGCCCAGGACGGGCCGGAGCGGTAGAGGCATGCGACTGCACGCCCCTACCGCTCCAGTCGAAGGTGGGTGATGGGGTAGTGGAGCATGTGTATCATCGCTGGACCGGCACGGCTCGTCGCCGTCCCACTGGCCAGACCATGTGTACGTAAAGGAACAGTCTTCGGCTGATCGATGGTACAGGTTACCACCAGAGCCGGCGGCCGCGAACCCGCGCCTACGTCTGTACCTCGCAGTTCCACCAGCGCGTCAGGTAGCGCAGGACGCCGCGGCGCCGGCCCAGGAGCAGCAGCAGCGACCCAAGAAGCAGCGGATCGAGAAAGCTGCCTCGTTGCCGGATGATCACTCTCGTCCCCCGACTCCGCTCTGGGTCAGCATTGCCAGGCTGGCACATGCCATGAACAGAATACGCGATTCGGGCGGCGAATGTTACGCTCAGGAGCCGAAGTGGCCTCCCGCGATGGCGTACGCCTCCTCGCGCGCGCGCATTGCCAGCCACAGCACCTCGACCGTCGGCGTGGCCACGCCGGCCGCGCGGCCGGCGCGCGCGACGGCGCCGGCGATGGCGTCGATCTCGGTGGGCCGGCGCAGCTCGACATCATGGAGCATTGACGAGCGATTCTGGGCGCTTGCCGCGCATGCCGCGCGCACCAGCGCGACCGGATCGCCGGGCAGAGTGATGCCCTGCGCCGCGGCGACGGCGGCCACCTCGCCGGCGACGCGCGCGGCCAGCTCGGCCGCCGCCGGCAGATCGACGACCGCGCCGTTGGACACACCGAGAATCGCGGTGAGCGGGTTGATGGCCGCGTTGACCAGCAGCTTGGCCCAGACGTAGGGCTGCACGTCCTCCACGAGCTGGGGCCGCAGGCCGGCGGGGTCGAGCGCCGCGGCCAGAGCGTCGAGGCGTGCGCGGGTCTCCGGGCGGACGCCGAGGTAGGTCGGGCCGAAGCCGGCGTGGACGATGCGCCCGGGCGCGACGACGTGCGCGCCCTGGTGCGTGACGCCCGGCACCGTCCGCTCGGGGCCGACCACCGCGGCGACGGCCTCGGCGTTGCCCAGGCCGTTCTGGACTGTGACCATCAGCCCGTCCGGCCCGAGCAGCGGCGCGGCGCGCTCGGCCGCGGCGGACGTGTCGTACGCCTTGGTCATCACCAGGGCCACGTCGACGTGCCCGATGGCCGCTGGATCGGCCGTCGCCGGCACGCGGGCAGCGATCGTGCGATCGCCCTCGATGACGACGAAGCCGGCCGCCAGCGCTGCGGCGGCGGCCGGTCGGCGCGCCAGCAGCGCCACGTCGGCGTGCGGGGCCAGCAGCGCGGCGAAGAGGCAGCCCATGGCCCCCGGTCCGACGATGGCCACGCGCACACGAGGCACTGTTACGTCTCCCTAGTCGCAACTTGGGAATGGGGGCGTTGGCGACGTGCCTGCGGGACGCGAGCGAGGAATGAAGAGCGACGGCGCCGCGGGGGAGTCCAGAGGTCGCCAAGGCGACCTCTGGCGGGGTTTGGGGTGTC
>JACQUS010000274.1 GCA_016210125.1 Chloroflexota bacterium
CCGCGCACCAGCGGCTCCGCGTCGGACAGCGCCCGCGCCAGCGCCGGCACGGCCGCCGCGTCGCCCACGTTGCCGAGGACGACGCAGGCGTTGCGCAGCAGGCCGCGGCGCCGCGGCCGCCAGAGCGGCGTGTGGCGAAAGCGTGCACGGAAGGCGGACTCGTCCAGCCCCAGCAGCTCGGCCGCGTCCAGCGCCGGGCCGACGCCGGCGTCGGCGGCGAGCGCGGCAAGCGACGCGCCGGGCGGCCGGCGGTTGACCGGACACACCTCCTGGCAGATGTCGCAGCCGAACAGCCAGTCGCCGATGAGCGGCCGGAGCTCGCGCGGGATCGGGCCGCGGTGCTCGATCGTCAAGTAGCTGATGCAGCGCGCGTTATCCAGCTCGTACGGCGCGTCGAGGCGCAGCGCGCCGGTGGGGCAGGCGACCAGGCAGCGCGTGCAGCTCCCGCAGGTCTTGCGCAGCGGCCGGTCGGGCGGCAGGTCGGCCTCGGTGACCAGCGTGCCGAGCAGCGTCCACGAGCCGCCGGGCGAGAGCAGCCCAGAATGCTTGCCAAACCAGCCCAGGCCGGCACGGCGGGCCGCCTCGCGCTCCGCCAGCGCCGAGGTGTCGACGAGCACGGCCGCGCGCAGCGGCCGGCCGACCAGCCCATCGAGCGTCGCGGCCAGCGCGCGCAAGCCGTCTGCGAGCGCCCGGTGGTAGTCGCGGCCCCAGGTGTAGCGGGCTACGCGGCCAACGCGCCGGCCGACGGCCGGCGCGACGGCGTGAGCGTAGCTGGCGGCCGCGACGACGAGCGAGCGCGCCCAAGGGAAGCGCGCCTCGGGATGGCAGGCGCGGTGGGCACGGTCGGCGTCGAACCACGGCAGGCCGGCGAGCTTGCCGGCGGCGAGGCGCTGCCGCATCGCCGCCTCGGCCTCGGGGAAGGGCTCGACGCGCGCCACGCCGAGCGCGGCGAAACCCAGCTCGCACGCGCCCTCGCGCAGGCGGGCGACAAGCCGTTCGCCATCCTCTGGCGGCAGGCCGGCGCCCGCCCGCCCTGCCGCCGCGGCCCCCCACGCCGCGCCACCCCGAGGGATGATCGCAGGGGGCGCGGTAGCACCCTCTGCACCCCGCCTCGCCCAGAAGCTCCTGCTTTGCATGCCCATCAGTCGGCACCCGGAGTGGTCAGCCACCCGCTCGACCCGCGCCGTCGACCAGCAGGCGCGCCAGGCGGTCGGGGTCGTCGAAGATGGCGTCGACCGCGGTATAGGGGTCCAGCGCGCCGCTCTCGACCTCTTGGGCGAGTGCGGCCAGCGCCGCGGGATCGGCCAGCGCGGACCGCAGCCGCCGCCGCAGGCGGTCCTCGACGATCTCCAGCAGCTCCGAGCGCCGGTAGGCACGGCGACGCTTCTCGCGCTCCTGGGAGGTCTCCAGGTGCGCGCGATGGCGGTCGATGGCCGCCAGCAGCTCCTCGACACCCTCGCCGGTGTGCGCCTTCGTCAGCAGCACGGGCACGTCCCAGTCGTCGTCACGGCTACCACGGTTCAGGTGGGCGACGAAGCGCAGCTCGGCGGCCAGGGTCTCTCCACTTGGGCGATCGGCCTTGTTGACGACGAAGATGTTGCCGATCTCCATCAGCCCGGCCTTCATGGTCTGGATCGTGTCGCCGGACTCGGGCACGACGACGACCACCGTCGTGTCGGCGGCATCGACGACGTCCAGCTCAGTCTGTCCGACGCCGACCGTCTCGACTAGCACGACGTCCATTCCAGCGGCGTCGAAGAGCTTGACTACGTCGCGCGTGGCCGCCGCCAGCCCTCCGTGGACGCCGCGCGTGCCCATGCTGCGGATGAAGACGCCGGGATCGAGGTAGTGCTGCTGCATGCGCACGCGGTCGCCGAGCACCGCTCCACCGCTGAACGGGCTGGTCGGGTCGACGGCGATGATGCCGACGCGCGCGCCGCGCTCGCGCAGGAGGCGCGTCAGGCGGTCGACCAGCGTGCTCTTGCCCGCGCCCGGCGGGCCGGTGATGCCGACGACGTAGGCGCGCCCGAGGTGAGGATGAATCGCCCGCATGACCTCTGCCACCGCCGGCGAGCGATTCTCGACCAGCGAGACGAGGCGGGCGAGCGCGAGCTGCTCGCCCGCCAGAAGGCGTTGCACCAGCTCCAAGGAGACCCTCGCATCTGCCAAGCCGGAGCGGTCGCCGTGCTGCTCCGGCGCCTAGCAGCATGCTACGCCGGCGCGCGCGGCGGGCGCAAACCGCGCGGCGTATCGGCCGCGGCCTGGCTCTGCGCCGACCTACAGCGGAGGACAAGGCAGGGGGTATAATGTGCGCGCCGGAGACCGAGGCGCTGTGATGGTCCACGGCGTCTCTGCTGCGCCGCCGGCCTGTGGCCCGGGAGGGAGAGGGACGCGGAGAGGACCTAACCCCCCGGCCCCTTTCCGGCGCGGGAAGGGGGAGTCCAGAGGCGGCTTCGCCCCCGTTGCGGTTGAAGCCCCAGGGTGGGCTGGGGCCGCGCCGCCTATGGGCGGAAGTTTTCGCAGAACTTCCCAATGGCCCTGCGGGCACGACCGCGGCAGGAAAATTGGGGCATCCGTACACGGGAAGCCAAGCGGGGAATCCAAAGGGGGCTTCGCCCCCTTTGGAATCTTCTTTTTGGGCGGGGTGGGGTTGCCCACCCGGGCGAATTTCAGAGTAGAGGGATGCCTGATGGGTGCGACGCGCGAGCTGGCGAGCTTCGTCGCCACGACGACCTTCGACGCGCTGCCCACCGAGGTCGTGCACCAGACCAAGCGCTGCTGGCTCGACATGCTCGGCGCCGCGCTGGGCGGCTCGCGCATGCCGCCGATCGACCATCTGCTGGCCGTCGCCGACGCGCTGGACGGCGGCGGGCCGGCGACGGTCCTCGGCCGCGGCCGGCGGCTCGACGCGCTCTGGGCCAGCCGCGTCAACGGCCAGGCGGCCCACGTCCTCGACTTCGACGATACCCTCGTCGCGCCGGGCGCCGTCCTGCACCCCAGCGCGTCGGTCGTGCCGGCCGTCCTCGCGCTTGGCGAGTGGCAGCACCGTGACGGTCGCCAAGCGCTGCGGGCCGCCGCTATGGGCATCGAGGTCGCCGTGCGCTCGGCCCTGGCCTTCGGGCAGAGCCACATCGACCGCGCCTTCCACGCCACCGGCACCGCCGGGGCGCTCGGCGCCGCGGCCGCCAGCGCCGCGCTGCTCGGCGTCGACGCCGCGCGCACGGCGCACGCGCTCGGCGTGGCCGCCAGTCAGGCCGCCGGCCTGCGCTGCTTCCACGGCAGCATGACCAAGAGCTTCCAGGCCGGCCACGCCGCCGCCAGTGGCTTGCTAGCCGTGCTGCTCGCCGAGCGCGGCTGGGACAGCAGCGACGCCGCCTACGAGAGCGAGCGCGGCATGGCCAGCGCCATGACCGCGCAGCTCGACCTCGACGCGCTCGCCGGCGGGCTGGGGCAGCGCTGGGGGCTGCTGCGCGTCGGCTTCAAGCCCTACCCCTGCGGCGTCGTGACCCATCCGATCATCGACGCGCTGCTCGCGCTGCGCGACGAGGGCCTGCGGGCCGAGGAGGTCGAGCGCGTGGACCTGGCGGTGCACCCGCACGTCATCAGCGCGACGGGCAAGACCGAGCTGCATACCGAGCTGGATGCCAAGTTCAGTGTCTACCACTGCGCCGCGGTCGCGCTCGTCGACGGGCAGGTCTCGCTGGAGCAGTTCGAGCGCGCACGCATCGACGATCCGGCGGTCGTGGCGCTGCGGCAGCGGGTCGCAACGACGGTCACGCCCGGCGGGGCGCGTGACGAGACGCGCGTCTCGGTCACCCTGCGCGACGGCCGACGGCTCACGCATGCCGTCGCGCACGGCAGCGGGACGGAGCAGAACCCGCTGAGCGATGAGCAGCTCGTGCGCAAGTTCCGCGGTCTGGTCGATCGGGTCATCGGAGCGGAGCGCGCGGCGCGCCTCGCCGAGCGCGTGTGGGGGCTCGAGCAGGTCGCCGACGTCGGCGAGCTGGCCGCGCTCGGCGCTTGAGCGGCATGCGCGTCGTCCTGCTGGCAAACTTTGGGCTGCGGCGACTGGGCACGGTGCGCGCCCGCGCGCTGCCGCTGGCCCGCGCCCTCGTGGCCCGCGGCCACGCCGTGCACCTGCTGGTCCCGCCGTGGGACAGCCCGGCCGACGCCGGGTCGGAGTGGGACGACAGCGGCGTCCACATCGCCCACCTGCCGACGCCAGCAGGGCTCGCGTGGGCGCGCTCGGTCCTGCCGCTGGCGCGCGCTGCCCGGGCGCTCCGGCCCGACGTGGTGCACAGCTTCAAGCCCATCGGCCCCGGGGCGGGCGCGCTTCTTGTGCTGCAGGCCTGGCGAGCCGTCGCCGGCCGCGGTCCGGCGCTCCTCTGCGATGCCGACGACTGGGAGGGCTCGGGTGGGTGGAACGTGCGCCGCCGCGGCCTCGTGCGGCGCGCGGCCATCGCGGCGCAGGAGCGGCTCGTCTTGCAGCGCGCCGACGGCGTCACCGTGGCCAGCCGTGCCCTGGCGGAGATCGTCGGCCACCTGCGGCGGGGCAGCGTCTTCTACGTGCCGAACGGTCCGAGCGTCTGCGCCGCCGGCGGCCCGCGCTCAGCACCCCGCGCTCGCGCGCCGGTGGTCCTGCTCTACACGCGCTTCGCGGAGTTCGGGCTGGAGCGCTTTGCCTGGCGCTGGGCCGCTGTCGTGGCGCGCGAGCCGCGCGCGCGGCTGCTGCTCGTCGGGCGCGGGCTGGCCGGCGAGGAGCGGCAGCTCGCCGATCTCCTTGCGGCGCGCGGGCTGCGAGACACGGCGCTCTTCACCGGCTGGCTGGCCGAAGACGACTTGCCGCGCTACCTCCAGGCGGCCGACGTGGCGCTGTATCCCTGCGACGACACGCTGGCCAACCGCACGAAGAGCCCGGTGAAACTCGTTGAGTTGCTGGCCGCCGGGCTGCCGGTGGTGGCCGAGGCCGTGGGCGAGGTGCCGGCCTATCTGCTCGAGGGCCGGGCCGGCCGCCTCGTCGCGCCAGGCGACGACGAAGACTTCGTCGCGGCCACGCTCGACCTGCTCGGCGACGACGCACGGCGCACGGCGCTGGCGGCCGCGGCCCGCGCCGCCGCCGCGCACTTCGCCTGGCCGCGCCTGGCCGAGCGGGTCGAGGCGGCGTACGCCGCCGTGCTAGCGCGGCGCTAGGCGCCGGATCCTACTGCGCCTCGTAAAGCTGCTTGGCGAGGTTCAGGTCGATCTTGCCCTTCTCCTGCTCGGCGACTTCCTGCCATACCTTCTCGCGGATCGCAGCCCACTGCGTCATCTCTGCGGCCGTGGGGACGTAGACCTGTACCCCGTGCTTCGCCTTCATCTCCTCGAAGATCTTGGCCACCCGCCCAGCAGCGTCCTTGTACTGCCAGACCTTCGCCTCCTGCGCCGCGTCCGTGAGCGCTTTCTGGTGCTGCGGGGACAGCGACGCGAACTTCCTGGCGTTGATGAAGAAGGTCTCGAGGATGGCCTGGTAGTCGAGGCGGACGAGGTACTTCGCTACCTCGTAGTGCTTCATCGCGTAATAGCCGACGGCGCCCGGCGCGTTGGCGCCCTCGACGACGCCCTGCTGCATGGCCGTGTAGGTCTGCGCCCAGTCCACCGGCGTGGGATTAGCGCCCCACGCCCGGAGGGTCGCCAGGTCGATCGGCGTGCTGACGACGCGAATCTTCATCGCCTTCAGGTCTGCCGGCACCTTGACCGGCTTCTTGGTCGTATAGATATCGCGGCCTTGGCCGTAGCTGATCACGTAGAACATCTTGACGCCGAGGTCTTTCTCGAACTGCTCGATCACCTTGCGACCGATGGGGCCGTCCAGCGACTTGAGCATGGCGTCATAGCTCTTAAAGAGGAATGGCAGGTCATACACGTACCAGGCGCTGGTGAAGCGGCCGGCGTTGCCGTTGGAGATCATGCCGATGTCCACGCTGCCGGCCATCACCGCCTGCGTCAACTGCTGCTCGACACCCAGCGCCGTGTAGTGCTGCCGGACGAGGACCTCGCCGTTTGTCTTCTGACTCACGAGCTCGATGAATTTATCTTGCCCATCGCACAGGATGTCGCCTTTCGGGTTGCTGCAGCCAGCGCGTAGCTCCACGACGGGAGCCGCCGGCTTGGCTGCCTGTGCCGCGGGCTTGGCCGGCTGCGCGGCCGGCTTAGCGGGTTGAGCCGCCGGCTTAGCCGGCTGCGCAGCCGGCTTGGCGGGCTCGGCCGCCGGTTTGGCCGGCGCGGCGGCCGCTGGAGCAGCCGGCTTGGCCGGCTCCGCGGCAGGCTTGGCCGGCTGCGGCGACGGCGCCGGGGCGCAGGCGGCGAGGGCAAGCAGACCGACGATGGCGAAGGAAACCCACAACCGACGACCGACGATCACCCGTGGCATGAATCTCCCTCCTTATGCTTCTCCGCCGCGACGTGCCGCAGAGGACAGCCTTTCAAGGGCACGATCGCGGCATCGTGGCCCAGCAAGCTACAGCGGTGCCGAGCGCTTGTCTGTGACTTCTGTCTATTCTTGGACGACGATCGTCACCGCGGGCTCGCCGGCCGGCAGCGTGGCCCGGCCGTTCGGCGACATCTCCGCCGCGGCCGCGCCATCCGGCGACACCGCGTGCCCGTCGACCGGCCAGCGCGCGCCGGCAGCAGCCCGGTCGGCCGGCCACGGCTCGGCAGCGGCGGGCTCGCCGGCGGGCGCAGGCCGACCGAGGAGTGCCTGGCCCACCACAGCAGCGCCCGCCGCGCCGTCGGCGCTGGCCAGGGCGCTCGCCGGCAGGCCGTCGCCAGAGGCCAGCCGGGCCGTCGGCGCCAGCTCGATCTCGCCGAAGAGCGCCGGCTGCGCGACCTCGGCCAGCCCGCGGCGTTCGAGCTCCAGCACGGCGAGGAAGAGCACGACCACCTCGAGCGCCGACCGGCTACGCGCTGCCAGCGTGTGGAAGCGCACGCGCCCCCAGCGCAGCAGCGCGTCGCGGAGCTGGCGCAGCTTGTCGGCCAAGCGGACGCGCGAGCCGGCCACCGGCTGGCTGGGCGGCGCCTGGCCGGCGCGCCAGCGCAGGTAGGAGCGCAGAAGGTCGGCCGGGCGCCCCGCGCCGGCCGGCAGGGGCGGCGGCGGCAACGCCGGCGGCGGGACCTCGCGGGCGAACGAGCGCCCGTCGGCCTCTGTACGCGCGCGCAGGGCCTCGCTGGCGCGCTTGTAGCGCTGGAAGGCGCGAAGCTGCTCCGCCAGGTCGATGCCGTCGTCCTCAGGGGCGGCCACCACCGGCGCCGGGAGGAGCAGGCGCGACTTGAGCAGCAGCAGCCGGGTGGCGACGACCAGGAAGTCGGCCAACTCCTCGGGATCGGGCACATCCATCTGGCGCAGGTGAGCGAGGTATTGGTCGGTCACCGCGGCCAGCGCAATGGTGGTAATGTCGAGCCGGCGCTCCTCGATCAGGCGCAGCAGGAGGTCGAGCGGCCCACTGAAGGCCGGCGTGCGAACTTCGTAGGGCATCGCGCTCCGTCACTGCGCCGCGGGCTGGCCCGCCCCGCCCCACCTAACGAGCACGTAGGGGCGCTGTCTCCGCCCCTCTACGGCCCCCATGTGCTAGCACGGGTAAAAAAGCACGTCACGAGCACGTGTGCTTGCCAGTATACCCCACGATGGGCAAAGCGGCGCCGTACAGCGGCGCCGTACAGCGGCGCCGTACAATAGATGCGGGCTGGAGTGAGCGTTGACCGAGCTTCCCCTTGGACTCACGTACGACGACGTCGTCCTCATCCCGCAGCGCTCCACGCTGCGCTCGCGCAGCGAGGCCGACACGACGGGCAGCTTCTCGCGCCGGCTGCGCCTGCGCGTGCCGATCGCCAGCGCGAACATGGACACCGTGACCGAGTGGCGCATGAGCGTCGCCCTGGCCGAGCGCGGCGGGCTCGGCGTGCTGCACCGCTTCATGCCCATCTCCGAGCAGGCCGAGCAGGTCCTGCGCGTCAAGCGCCACGAGCCCGGCTACGTCGCTGAGCCGGAGACCATCGGCGCCGACGCGACGGTCTCCGCGGCCGCCGAGCGTATGCGCAGCCGGCGCGTGTCGAGCTTGTTGGTCGTCGACGGCGAGGGCCGGCTGCTTGGCATCCTCTCGCGCCGCGACCTTCGGCCTGATGGTGATGGCACCCTAACCGTCGCGCAGCGCATGACGCCGCGTGCGCAGCTCGTCACGGCGCGGCCAGGCGTGGCCCTGGACGACGCGCGAGCGCTGCTCGACCGCCACCGGCTGGAGAAGCTGCCGGTCGTTGACGAGCGCGACGTGCTGCGCGGGCTGATCACCGACCACGACCTGGCGCGGCTGGCCGAGCGGCCGGCCGCCAGCCGTGACGCGCGCGGGCGGCTGCTCGTCGCCGCAGCCGTTGGCGCGGTGGGCGACTACCGCGAGCGCGCCGCGGCGCTGGTCGAGGCCGGGGCCGACGCGCTGGTGATCGACATCGCCCACGGCCACTCGGACCTGGCCATCGCGGCCGCCGAGCGCGTGCGTGCCGACCACCCGCAGGTCGAGCTGGTAGTCGGCAACGTGGCCACGGCCGAGGGCGCGCGCGACCTGGCCGCCGCCGGTGCTGACGGGGTCAAGGTCGGCGTCGGGCCTGGCGCGGCATGCACGACGCGCCTGGTCGCTGGGGCCGGCGTCCCGCAGATCACGGCGGTCTCCGCCTGCGCGCGGGCGCTGGCCGACACCGACGTGCCGGTGATCGCCGACGGCGGCATCCGCAACAGCGGCGACCTGGTCAAGGCCTTGGCGGCCGGCGCTGGCTGCGCGATGATCGGCCACCTCCTCGCCGGGACCGAGGAGTCGCCGGGCGAGACCGTCGTGCGCGGTGGGCAGCGCTACAAGGTCTACCGCGGCATGGCCTCGCGCGCTGCGGCGCGCGCCCGCTGGCAGCGCGAGCACGACGGCGAGGACCTCGACGAGCTGGCGCTGGCGGTCACCCCGGAGGGTGTCGAGACCGTCGTGCCCTTCCGTGGCCCGGTGGCCGACATCCTGCGCGACCTCGCCGGCGGGCTGCGCTCCGGCATGAGCTACTGCAACGCGCGCACACTGGACGAGTTGCGCGCCAACGCGCGCTTCATGCGCATCACCGAGGCTGGCCGGCGTGAGGGGCTGCCTCACGGCCTCGAAGCGCTGCTCACGGCCAGCGCGGAGCCTGCGGCCGCCCCGCTGGACGAGCTGCTGCGCTGAGTGTTGCCGCCCCGCACCCCCTTTCCGACGACGCGGGGAAGGGGAGACGCGGCGACGCGGAGAGGCGAGTCGAAAACCAACGGCGCCGCAGCCTCTAGCAGGACGATGCTGGGGTCGGGAGAGGCACTCGCGGGTGGACTATTTTCCTGAATTTGGAGGGGGTGGGCGGTCGCCAGGCGGGGGCAGACGGGGGAATCCAAAGGGGGCGAAGCCCCCTTTGGATTCCTTGCCGGGGTGGGGCAAGCCACCGCTGGAAACGTCGTTTTCATCGTCAGTGGTGCCCTCGCGAGCGAGTGCAGAAGCCTGCAGCCAAGGTCGCTGTGCGGGGTGAGGTCGCCTGGCCTCTCCGTGCCCAGTATCGGCACGCGCGGGAGCACGCGAAACACGTAGGATGGGGAGCTGATGGCAGAGCTGGACGATCTGGCGCGCATGCGCCACTCCGCGGCACACGTCATGGCGCAGGCCGTGCAGGAGCTGTACCCCGGCACGCGCCTGGGCATCGGGCCGGCCATCGAGGACGGCTTCTACTACGATTTCGCCTTCCCGCAGCCGATCACGCCCGAGGACCTGCCGCGCATCGAGCAGCGCATGGCCGAGATCGTCCGCGCGCGCGCCCCGTTCGTCCGCGAGGTGCTGAGCCGCGAGGAGGCGCTCGCCCTGTTCGGCGATAAAGACGAGGCGTTCAAAGTCGAGCTCATCCACGACCTGCCGACGGGCGAGGAGATCTCGATCTACCGCACCGGCGACCAGTGGCTGGACCTCTGCCGCGGCCCGCACGTTGGCGATACGGGGCGGGTCGGCCCGTTTCGACTGCTCACCATCGCTGGGGCCTACTGGCGCGGCGACGAGCACCGGCCGATGCTCCAGCGCATCTACGGCACAGCCTTCGCGACGCGCGCGGAGCTGGAGACGCACCTCAAGCGCCTGGAGGAGGCCCAGCGGCGCGACCATCGCCGCCTGGGGCGCGAGCTAGACCTCTTCAGCGTCGCCGAGCAGGTCGGCCCCGGCCTCATCCTCTGGCACCCGAAGGGCGCGCGTGTGCGCACCATTGTCGAGGACTATTGGCGCACGGTGCACGACGACGCCGGCTACCAGCTCGTCTACACGCCGCACGTCGGCCGCGCCGAGCTGTGGCGCACCAGCGGCCATCTGGACTTCTACCGCGACTCGATGTACGCGCCGATGGAGATCGAGGGGCAGGAGTACTACGCCAAGCCGATGAACTGCCCGTTCCACATCCAGATCTACCGCGCGCACCTGCGCAGCTACCGCGACTTGCCGATCCGGCTTGGCGAGCTGGGCACGGTCTATCGTTACGAGCGCACCGGCGTGCTGCACGGTCTCCTGCGCGTGCGCGGCTTCACGCAGGACGACTCGCACCTCTTCTGCCGCCCGGACCAGGTCGAGCAGGAGATCGTCGGCGTGGTCAACCTGACGATCCGGCTGCTCGGGGCGTTCGGTTTCAACGAGTTCGACGCCTACATCTCCACCCGGCCGGAGAAGTTCGTCGGCGATGCTGCGATGTGGGAGCAGGCCACGGAGGTGCTGAAGATCGCGGCGCGCCAGGCCGGCCTGCGCTACCAGATCGAAGAGGGCGGCGGCGCCTTCTACGGGCCCAAGATCGACCTGAAGATCCGCGACGCGCTCGGCCGCGCCTGGCAGTGCACGACGGTGCAATTCGACTTCAACCTGCCGGAGCGCTTTCACCTCGAGTACATCGGCGAGGACGGGCAGCCACACCGCCCGGTGATGATCCACCGCGCGCTGCTGGGCTCGATGGAGCGCTTCTTCGGCGTGCTTATCGAGCACTACGGCGGCGCGTTTCCGGTCTGGCTGGCGCCGGTGCAGGCCGTCGTCCTGCCCATCGCCGATCGCCACGCGCCGTACGCCGAGCAGGTGGCGCGGCAGCTTCGCGCCGCCGGCCTGCGCGCCGAGGTGGACGCGCGCGGCGAGCGCATTGGCTACAAGATCCGCGAGGCGCAGGTGCAGAAGGTGCCGTACATGCTCGTCGTCGGCGACCAGGAGGTGGCCGGTGGGACGGTCGCTGTGCGCCTGCGCAGCGGCGAGAACCTCGGGCCGCGGCCGGTGGCCGACGTCACGACGATGATGATGGCCGCGGCACGGCCGATGGCGGCCGCGGCGCTTGACAAGTAGGTTGACTGTTCGTATAATGGCGTTCACTCCGGTACGCAAGAACGACACTGCTGTGGAGGGGAAAAGCACATTTCGTTCAAAGAGCTACGCATCAACGAGCGTATTCGTGCCCGCGAAGTCCGCCTGATCGACGAGGAAGGCAAGCAGCTTGGCGTCGTGCCGTTCGCCCAAGCGTTGCAGAACGCGCACGAGCGCAATCTCGACCTCGTCGAGGTGGCCCCCAACGCCGTCCCGCCGGTCTGTCGCCTGCTCGACTACGGCAAGTACAAGTACGAGCAGACCAAGCGTGAGCGCGAGGCTCGCAAGCACGCGAAGGGCGCCGAGCTGAAGGAAGTGCGGCTGACGCCCAAGACCGACGAGCACGACCTGCTTTTCAAGGCCCGGACCGTTCAACGCTTCTTGGCCGAGGGCGACAAGGTCAAGGTCACCGTGCGCTTCAAGGGCCGCGAGCTGGCGCACCCGCAGCTCGGTCGACAGGTGCTCGACTTCATCTCCGATACGGTGAAGGCGACGGGCGCGATTGAGCGCGTGCCGCTCATGGAAGGGCGAGCTATGAGCCTGATCCTGGCGCCGACGGCGGCGCCGGCGGTGACCGCGGCCGCTCCTGCCACCGCCGAGGCCAAGGCGACGTAGGACTGCGGCGGCAGCGCCTGCCCGGAAGGAGTCACGGCAGGGCGAGTTGCGGGCCGCTCTGCCGCAGCTCGCCCTGCGCGATGAGGGCGTCCACCACGTCCCCGATGGCGTCGGCGATGAGCGCTCCAGTTCGCTCGAACCCGGAGCACTGAGCTGTTTCGCGGAGCAATGCATCCCGCGGCAAGCCGTACTGCGCCTCCACCACGTGGGGCACGGCAAGGCGGATCTCCCTCAGAGGGGGTGCGCAGGCGTGACCCATCATATCAGCGGCTTGCCGAGGGCGTGCAGCGCCGCCAGGCGACCGAAAACCGTCCCGCGCATCAGCCCGGTGCCGAGGGGATAGTTGAAATAGAAGAGTCCGCCGGTGATCTCGCCGGTGGCGTAGAGGCCGGGGATGGGCTGGTCCTCGGTATCCAGCACCTGGGCGTGGCGGTTGACCTTCAGACCGCCAAAGGTAAAGGTGATGCCTCCCGTCACCCGGTAGGCCACGAAGGGAGGCTGGTCGAGCGGCAACGCCCAGTTCGACTTCGGCGGCTCCAGGCCGACCGTCGCCAGGCCGTCCAACACGCCCGGGGAAAACGGCTTGCCGCGCGGACAAGCGGCGTTGAACCCTTCGACTGTGCGCTGTAGAGCCGCGGGATCGAAGCGCAGTCGCTCCGCCAGCTCCTCGATGGTGTCGGCAACGACCGGTGCGCCGGTGTTGTAGCGCTCCTCCAGCAGGTGCACGGTCTTCTGGTCGTAGATCTGCACCGCCGCACCCCGGGGCTGTGAGAGGATCACGTCGCCCATCTTGGCATATGTGTAGGAGCCGAAGTCCTCGCCCTCGTCAACGAAGCGCCGGCCGAGCATATTCACCAAGATGCCGTACATATACGAGAGGCGATTCGTCTTGTCAGTCAGCTCGAGCTTGCCGACCGCGGGCGCATCCGCATCGATGGGTGTCGCGTGGCAGCCTGCCCAGTGCCCGTACGGTTGGGCGCCGATCGTGAGCGCGGCGACGTGGCCATCGCCGGTGTCGTACGCCGTGCCGCGCACCTTCACGGTGTTCCACTTGGGACCCAGGTAGCGCACGCGCATCTCCGGGTTGGCCTGAAAGCCGCCGCACGCCAAGACGACGGCAGCCCCCGGCAGCTCGGCGAAGCCCTCCCGGTCCTTGACCAGGATGCCGACAACGGCGGCGCTGTCATCCTGGAGGAGGCGGACCAGCTTCGTCTCGTAGCGGATCGGGATGCCGCGCCGCTCCACGGCCTCGTAGAGCGTCCGCACCAGGTCCACACCCTTCCCCTTGACCCGCACCACCGTGCCAGCGCCGAAGCGCAGCATGTCGCCATCGCGCACGGCCCAATGGTCGACCAGCTCCCACGTCACACCGATCTGGCGCAACCAATCCATCATCGGCAGCGAGAGGTCGATGACGATCTTCGCCAGCTCCTGGTCCGTCTGGCCGCCGGTGAGGCGCATGAGCGACTCGAAGTAGTCGTCAGGGCCGTAGCGACCCACGTCCAGGTGAGCCGCTTCGTCGTCGGTCATAGCGACGAGGCGCCGGATGTCCTCGATGCCCTCGTAAGCGAAGCGAAAGACGCCTCCGGTGAAGCGGCTGTTACCGCCACGCCGCGCCTCGGGCGCTTTCTCCAGCACGATGACGCGGGCGCCGGCGTCGTGCGCTGTGAGGGCCGCGGTCAACGCAGCGTTGCCGCCGCCGACGACGATGACATCGTAGGGTCGCTCCGCGAGACGACGCACGGGCTTCCTCCCCTTCGCGTCTGCACTGCGTGTGCCGCCACTGTAGGCCGGCGACCACCCGCTGTCAAATGCCGGAATGGCGGACGGAGATGCGCGCTAGGGGTGGCGCAGGTCTGTGACGCCGCAGACCTAGAAGATGCGGTCTCGGATAAGAGCGGCTCGCCCACGCTGCACCAGTATAGCGAGCGCGTTCGCGACCGCACGTTTACCTCTCGTTTCCCCTGCGTTTACCTCCGGTTGACAAGCGTCGATCTCGCGCGCAACCCGGCCTGCGTATCCTCGGAGCGAGGGGCGACATCCGCAGCAGGGGCTGGCGTCCGCGGAGGGGAATCGTTATGCGCGCAACCGCGAGCCGTCCATCGACGAGCCCGTCTATGACTCTCCCCTCTGGTTTTCGATTCAGGATGCGGCCGGGCCTACTGCTCGGCGCGCTCCTGCTGCTGCTCGCCGTGCTCGGGCTGCTGGTCGCGCAGCGCGTCCTCGCGCCGGCCGCGCCGCCGCCGGCCAGGCAGGTGGCCACCGTGCAGCGCGCGACCGTCACCGCCAGCGTGAACGCCAGCGGCAGCGTGGTGGCCGTGCGGCAGGCCAAGCTGTCGTTCCGTACGGGTGGCGTGATCGCCGGTATCGACGTGGGCGTCGGCGACCACGTGCAGGCCGGACAGACCCTGGCCACGCTCGTGCCCGACGCCCTCCAGCTCAAGCTCGACCAAGCGCGCTCGAGCTTGCGGGCGGCCCAGCTCAAGCTCGAGCAGCTCGAACGTGGCGCGCGCCCCGAGGAGATCACTGCCGCGCGGGCGGCCGTCGACGCCGCGGCGGCGCAGTACGGCGACCTGGTCGCCGGCGCCACCGCCAGCGACATCGCAGTGGCCGAAGCCACGGTCGAATCGGCCCGCGCCGCGCTGCGGGCCGCGCAGCTCAAGTACGAGGACACCAAGGCCGGACCGACGAGCGCGGAGGTCACCGCGGCGCGGGCGACCGTCGACACTGCGCAGGCAAACCTTGTGGCCGCCGAGGCCAGGCTGCATACCTTGCGCGAGGGTCCGACGGCGGCGGAGCTGATCGCCGCCGAGAACGCCGTGGTGTCGGCTCGCGCGGCCTTGACGAGCGCCCAACGGAAGCTCGACGAGGCGCGCGCCGGCCCCGTGGCGGCCGATCTGGCCACCGCGGCGAGCGCGGTCGAGGTCGCCGAGGCGACGCTGGCCGGCGCGCAGGCGAAGCTGGCCGATCTGCGGCAGCAGCCGCGGCCAAGCGACCTCGCCGCGGCCGAGCGCGATGTCGTCGGCGCGCGCTCGACCCTGGCTTCGGCCGAAGCGACCTGGCACGCGCGGCGGAATATTCTCGCCGGCTACAGCGACGCGAGCCAACCTATCCCCTATGAGGCAGAGGACAACGTCCGCGCGGCAGAGGCCGCGGTGGCCGCGGCGCGGCAAGCACTGCAGGCCGCGGAGGCAAAACTCATCCAGGTCAAGGCCGGTCCGACCGAGGCCGAGCTGGTCGGTGCCCAGACGGCCATCGACCAGGCCGAGGCGAACCTGCGCGCAGCCCGGGCGAGGTATGCGCAGCTCAAGGCCGGGTCTACGGCTGCGGAGCTTGCGGCGGCGGAGAGCACGGCCGAGTTAGCCCGCGCTACGCTCCAAAATGCCGTTGCCAAGCTCGACGAGCTGCGCGCCGGTCCGACGAGCGACGAGGTCGCCGCGGCGCAGAGCTCGGTCGACGTGGCCAAGGCGAGTCTCACCAGCGCGCAGGCCAAGCTAGAGGAGCTGGAGGCCGGGCCGAAGGAGAGCGACGTCAGGATCGCCGAGACGAACGTCGAGAGCGCGCAGGCCGCGCTGGCGAGCGCATGGGCGAAGCTCGTGGCGACGACGGCGGCGCCGCGGCCGGGCGAGCTGGGCGGCGCGCTGTCGAGCGTGGAGAGCGCGCGCCGGCAGCTCGCGGCGCTGACGCCGACGGAGCTGGACCTGGCGCTGACCCGCGAAGCCGTGGTCGCCGCCGAGATGACGGTGCGACAGGGCGAGCTCGACCTGAGCAATGCGGCGATCGTCGCGCCGTTCGATGGCATCGTGTCGGCCGTGAGTGGGCAGGTCGGCGAGCAAGCCAGCGGGCAGGCGGCGTCGAGCATCGGGAGCGTCGTCCTGCTCGTCGACCCGCGCGAGGTCCGCATGGACGTCTCGGTCTACGAGATCGACGTGGCCAAGGTGCAGCCGGGCACGCTCGCTACGGTCACCTTCGACGCGTTCCGCGATCGCACGTACCCGGCCACGGTGACCGCAATCGCGCCCAGCGGCGTCGCCAACCAGGGCGTGGTGACCTTCCAGGTGTCCCTGAGCGTCGACCCGGCCCGCTTCAGCTCGAGCAACACGACCGACGCGTCCACCGGTGCGGCAGCGCCGGGCACGAGCGGCGGGCCGAATGCCGCCGTGGGTGCGCAGCCCCAGGTCTTGCCGGTCGGCCTCACTGCCAGCGTGGTCATCGCCATCGCCCAGAAGGAAGGGGTCCTGGCGGTGAGCCGCCGGGCCATCAAAACAGAGGGCGCCGACAAGACGGTGGAGGTGCTCCTGCCCGACGGCACGACGGAGACCCGGGTCATCAAGACTGGCCTGGTGGGCGATCAGCTCACCGAGATCACCGACGGGCTAGCTGAAGGCGAGCAGGTGGTGGTGCCTACGACGACGACGCGCGCCCCGTCCGTGGGCGGCGCGCCGGGCTTGTTCGGCAGTCCTCTGCCCGGCCCTCCGCCTGGCCGGCCTCCTATGTGAGCGGCGCGCCGAGGTGGTGGGGCAGCGCGAGCACTCCGCGGGCGGGCGCTGCCGGGAACGAGGAGAGCCGTCAGATGGCGATCGAGGTCGAAGGCGTGACCAAAGTGTTCCGACTCGGCGAGCTTGCGGTGCACGCCCTGCGGGGCGTCGACCTGCGGATCTCCGACGGCGAGCTGGTGGCCATCATGGGCCCCAGCGGCTCCGGGAAGAGCACGCTCATGAACATCTTGGGCTGCCTCGACGTGCCCACCAGCGGCACCTACCGTCTCGACGGCGTAGACATTGGCCGCCTCGGAGACGACGAGCTCGCGCTCCTGCGCAACCGCAAGATCGGCTTCGTCTTCCAGCACTTCAACCTGTTGCCGCGCACGCCAGCCATCGAGCAGGTCGAGCTGCCGCTGATCTACGCCGGCGTCGAGGACCGTAGCCAGCGCTGCCTGGCGGCGTTGGACGCCGTTGGGCTCGCGGATTGCGCTTGGCGCAGGCCTACCGAGCTGTCGGGCGGCCGGCAGCAGCGGGTAGCGATCGCGCGGGCGCTGGTCAACGAGCCGAGTCTGATCCTGGCCGACGAGCCCACGGGGGCGCTCGACACGCAGACGAGCCGAGAGATCATGGCCATCTTCCAGCGCTTGAACCGCGAGCGGGGCATCACGGTCATCTTCGTCACCCACGAGCGCGACATCGCCTACCACACGCGACGCATCATCCGCCTGCGCGACGGGCGCGTCGTCGCCGACGAGCCGGTGCCGGACGGCCTGTTCCTCGAAGCCGAGCGCACGCTGGCCGCGGCCGCTGCGGCTAAGGC
>JACQUS010000307.1 GCA_016210125.1 Chloroflexota bacterium
ATCTCGAGCAGCTCGGCGTACGTGATCTCCATAGGTGATCTCCGTGGGCGATCTTCGTGAGTGATCTCCGTGAGTGATTTTCGTGAGTGATTTTCGTGAGTGCTCTCCGTAAGAGGCTGGGCACTCCGGGAGGCGCGCGCCCAGCGACGCGAACGACTACATTCGATATGATACAAACGCCTGTCAAGGGCTTGAGCTACCAAGCTTGACCTTGCTCACCGCGCGCCGTAGGATGAAGGCGCGGCGGCTGTCTGCTCGCGCGCTGCCGGACCTTTCCTGAGCCGGCGCTGGGCGTCGAGCAGGATGAGGAGACAGAGTGCCTACCGACGCCCTCGGTCAGGATGGCGCCACGAGCGCACTGGACGCGCGCTCCCCGCGCGCCGATCCGCTGGTGGCGAGTGCCGACGGCGCGTCGGCCCCGGCGGCCGGCCAGCGCCGGTGGTCGGCCGGCGCCGCCGGCGCAGCGGGCGGCGGCGCCGGGGGCGCGGCCGCGCGGCGGGAGCGCTGGCTAGCCGGGCGTGTGCGCAAGCACCCCAAGACGCTCATCACTGGCGTCATCGGCGCCGACTGCCATATCGTCGGCAACCGCATCCTGTCGTTCGCCCTCCAGCAGGCCGGCTTCCGCGTCGTGGCCCTCGGCGCGCTCACCCCGGCCGACGACTTCATCAAGGCGGCCGTCGAGACCGACGCCGACGCGATCTTGGTCTCGTCGCTGTACGGCCACGGCCCGCTCGATTGCCAGGGCTTCCGTGACGAGTGCCGCGAGGCCGGCCTGGGCGACATCCTGCTCTACGTCGGCGGCAACCTGACCGTCGGCCAGAAGGACGCGGCCGCCTGGGCCGAGGTCGAGCGCACGTTCCTGGCCATGGGCTTCGACCGCGTCTTCCCGCCCGACGTCGCGCTGAGCGAGGCCATCGCCCTGCTGAAGCACGACCTGGGCGAGGATTCGTGAGCTGCTTGGGGCGTGTGGAGCGCGGGTGCGCGTCGACGCGGGGGCCGGGAGGACGAGGGGTGTTGGCCCTGTCGTTGCGGGATGCGGGCAGGCGATCATAAGGCGGTGCGCGCGCTCGCCGGGGCCCCGGGGGAGTCCAGAGGGGGCAAAGCCCCCTCTGGAAGCTTCCCTTGGGGTGGGGCGGGGCAGCCCACTATAGCGACCAATACCACAGAATTGCAGGGGTGACGGTATGGAGCAGATCACGCGCCCGTGGACACCGCCCGACGTCCAGGTCCTCCGGCCGGCCGACGGCGAGCAGCCCATCACCGTCCGCGACCGCCGTCTGGAGGAAGATGAGCTCTGGGCCATTCGCCGCGAGGTGCTGGCCGGCTGGCCCACCGGGCGTGCGATCGACCTCGAAGAGGCGGTCGACTATCATCTCGGCCTGCCGCCGTACAAAAGCTACGCGCGCAAGGTGCGCTGGGCCAAGGAGCACGGCATCACCCTCGTCCAGCCGCGCGGCGGCTTCGCGCTCATCGAGGAGCAGATCGCGCTGCTTCGGAGCCTCCAGGACGACGGCGGGGCCGACCTCCTGCCCTTGACGACCGATAGCTACACGCGCAACGAGCGCTGGCAGGACGCCCAGCGCGGGCTGGAGGAGAGCCGCCAGCTCGGACGCTCGGTGCTCAACGGCGTGCCGGTGGTCAACCACGGCCACCGCGAGGTGCGGCGGCTGGTCGAGGCCGTCGATCACCCCATCATCGCGCTCACGGGCACAGCCCGCCCGCGCCTGACTGGCGAGACCGTGCTGGCCGCCGGCGTCAGCGCCTACCTGGGCTCGCCGATCGCCTACACGATGTCGTATGCCAAAGAGTACAGCCTTCAGCAGGGCATCAAGAACTATCAGTACCTCGACCGCCTCTCGGCGTGGTACGTCGAGCGCGGTGTGCCGATCCATCGCGAGCAGCCGGGCTTCCTGACCGGCACGCTGGAGCCGCCAGGCCTGTCGGTGGCTATCTCGGCGCTCGACATGCTGCTGGCCCTAGCGCAGGGCGTCCGCCACTACAGCCCGGGCATCGGCGAGAACCTCTGCTTCGTCCAGGACGTGGCGGCGCTGCGGGCGCTGGAGGTCATCTGCCGCGAGTACGCGCGGCGCTACGGCTACGACGACGTGTTCGTCCCGACCGTCTCCGACCAGTGGATGGGCGCCTTCCCCTACGACGAGTCGCGCGCCAACGCCGTCATCGCCATGGGCGCGGTCATCCCGCACTTCGGCGGCGCGACGCAGGTCGTGACCAAGTCGGCGCAGGAGGCTGGCGGCATCCCGACGAAGGAGGCCAACGCCGCCGGCGCTCGCCTGACCAAGACGATCCTGACGATGCTCGAAGGGGTGCCGCGCGGCACCTCGCCAGAGCAGGAGCTAGAGCAGCGCATGATCGAGGCCGAGGCGCGGGCCATCGTCGACCGCACCATCGCGCTGGGCGACGGCGACGTGGCCGTGGGCGTCGTCCGCGCCTTCCGCGCCGGCGTGCTCGACGTGCCCTGGTCGCCGAACCTGGAGAACCAGAATCTCGTCATGCCCGTGCGCGACGGGCGCGGGGCCGTGCGCTACCTGTCCGCTGGCAACGTCCCGCTGCCGCCGGAGGTGCGCGCGTACAACGACACCATGCTCGCCGAGCGCGGGCGCGCCGAAGGACGCGAGCCCGTGCTGGACTGGGCGCTGGCCGACGTCTCGGCCGTGGCGCGCGGGCTGCTCATCGGCACCGGCCGGCGCTGGGAGGACGCCTGGCGGGCGCCGCGCCCTTAGCCCGCGGCCCCTTCGCGACGCGGCGACGCGGAGACGACGGGACACGGAGAGGGGCCGGCGGCATACGCCGCGTCAGCGTGACTCCACAGCGGAACCATATCGGGACCGTATCGGGACCATATCGGCATCATATCGAGATACGAGGATGCTATGGCCATCGAGCAAATCGCCGCCTACCGCCTGCACCTGCCCCTTCGCGAGCCCTACCACGTCGCCTTCGCCACGTTCGAGAGCTTCGACACCATCCTCGTGCGCGTGCAGGTCGACGGCCACGTTGGCTGGGGCGAGTGCACCGCCTGTCCGGGCTACTCGACCGAGACGCCCGACGAGGCCTGGGTCTTCGTCAGCGCCCAGGCGCGCCTGCTGCCCGGCCGCGTGGCCTCCGACGCCATTGCCGCACTGCTGGCGCACGTCGGGCACGCGCCGTTCGCCGTCACCGCGCTGGCCACGGCCGTAGAGGCGGCGCAGGGCGCGCTGGCCGCGCCGGCGGCCGCGGCGCGCGTGCCGCTGGTCGGCATCCTCAGCGCCGACGCGCTGCCCGACCTCGAGCGCGGCTTCTGGCGCCAGGTCGAGGCCGGCCACACGACGATGAAGCTCAAGGTCGGCTTCGATGTCGAGCGCGACATCGTGCGCACGCGCTTCGTCCAGGATCTGGCCGGCCAGGCGCCCGGCGTGGTCCTGCGCGTCGACGCCAACCAGGGCTACCGGCTCGACCAGGCGCTGCGCTTCGTCCGTGGCGTCGAGCCCGACCGCATCCAGTTCTTCGAGCAGCCTTTCCCCATCGACGACTGGGAGAGCCAGGTGGCGCTGGCCAAAGAGTCGCCGCTCCCGCTGGAGCTCGACGAGTCGATCTGCACGGTCGAGGACGTCGAGCGCGCGGCGCGGCTGGGCTGCGCGCGCTTCGTCAAGGTCAAGCTGATGAAGCTGGGCAGCGCAGAGCGGCTGCACACGGCCATCGACCGCGCGCGCGAGCTGGGCTTCGGCGTGGTGCTGGGCAACGGCGTGGCCGGCGAGATCGGCTGCCTGCACGAGGCGCTGGTGGCCGCGGCGGCGCGGCTGGACCTGGCCGGCGAGATGAACGGCTTTCTGAAGCTCCGCGCCGGGGTGCTCCGCCTGCCGCTGCGCTTCGAGCACGGCAGCCTGGTCGTGCCCGCTGGCGCGCTGCCCGAGCCCGACGCCACGACGCTGGAGCGCCTCAGCGTCGCCCGGGCAAGCTGGGGCCAGGCGGCCTAAGGCACTTCTTCCAGAACTCTTCCTCGTCGAGGCGGCCCCGCCCCACGCCCCAAAAGGGCGGCGCAGAGGGGGCTATCGCCCTCTCCGCACTCCCCGTCGTCCCACCGCAAGGCGGAAGTATTCGCGCAAGTATTCGTGGGGAAGGGCTCTGACGACTCTGCTCACACCGGCCCCCGAGCCGCGCGGCGCGACCGCTCGCTGCGCGCGCTGCTGCCCGGAGCGGGCGGCGGATCACTCGCCGGGAACGAGTGCATGCCGATGACGTCGAGCTTGACGTCGTCGTGCACGCGACCGGCCGACGGCGGCGGGATCTCAGGCTGCTCCTCGCGCAGCGCGTCCCAGTCCCCCGCCCTCTGCTCTCCGCCAACGTGTGCCGCGGCCCCCCGACCTGCGAGCGCCTGGCCCGGGGCGCAGCCGGCGAGCCACCAGCGTGCGAGCACGCCGCCGACGACGTAGCCGAGGCCCAGGCCGAGCGCGAGCAGCCCGATGGGCTGCCAGGGGATCAGCGCCGGCACGCTATGACGCGGACTGAAGAGCCGCTGGCGCCACGGGCCGCGTCGGCGCCGGAGCTGGCCAGCGGCGAGCCCGCCAACCACGCCCATCAGCCCGGCCTGGCGCCGGCTCCGCGTGAGGCGGCGCACCAGGCCGGCTGGCAGGGCGCGCCGCACGCCGTGCGCCACGTCGTCGCGCCCGCCGCTCGGCCCTAGCTGCCCGATACGACGCGCGAGGGTGACTGCCAGCGACGCGGGCTGGGCGTCGCGCCCCGCCTGTGCCGCGTCGGCCGCGCCCTCGCGCATATGCGCCAGGCCAACCGCAGCGCGCTCGCGCATCGCGTGAGCCAGATACTGCACCTGTACGCCCATGGCAACCATGCGTACCTCCCCGCCGTGCCACGCATCCCCGCGCTCCTACATGGTGATGCACGCGCCGAGGAGCAGGAGCGTTTCACAGCAGCCGGGGCGCTCGCAGCGCGCAGTCCTGCGGAAACGGCGGGGCCGCGAAGAGGCAGCGGCGAGGCTGGAAAGGAAGAGTGCAGAGGTCGCGTGAGGCGGCCGCTGCCATGTCCTCTTCGCGCCGTGCGGCGTCGGGACACCATCCTTGCGCGGGCGCGGCGCGCCCTGCCCGCACGGCTGACGAGGGCCGCGCGCCTAGCGGCTCACGTGCAGGCGCAACGCCGGCTGGCGCACCTCGACGTGGCGCAGCGCCGGCCGCTGGGCGATCTCCCAGAGGAGGTGCGCGAGCGGCGTCGTGCCGCCCTCTGATTCGTAGCAACCGGCGGCCCGGGCGCGCGCGGCCCAGAGCGCCGCGGTCTGGTCGGGCGCATAGAAGGCCGCCAGCAGCAGGTCGTCGTCGCTCTCGAAAGGCCCACACTCGGCGCGCAGCTTGTCGAGCACCGGCGGGACGCGCTCGCCAGGACGGCCGGCGAAGGGCTCGGCGCCGCCGGTTACGCGGTCGAAGACGTTCGGGTCGAACGGCCCCGGGGGCCGACCGTAGTAGCCCAGCGCGTAGCTGCGCACCTCCAGCGGCACGCTGCGGTAGCGCTCGCCCAGCAGGACGTTGAACACGGCCTGCGTGACCACGTACTGCGACATCGGGCTGACCATGACCGGGTAGCCCAGCTCCACGCGCACGCGCGCGGTCTCCTCCAGCACTTCCTCCAGCCGGTGCTCGATGCGCAGCTCGCGGAGCTGGCTGATGAGATTGCTGATCATCCCGCCGGGGACGTGGTGCTCGTAGAGCGTCGGGTCGTGCTCTAAGACCTGGCCGAGCGGTTGGCCCTCGCGCTCGGCCACCCACGCGAAGTAGTCGGCCATCGGCTTCAGGCCAGCGCGCTCCACGCCCGTGCCGTAGCCCCAGCGCTCGGCGTGGTGGACGACGTACTCGGTCGGCGGGAGCGACGAGCCGTGCGCGAGCGGCGAGATGGCCGTGTGCAGGGTGTCGGCGCCGAGCTGCATGGCCTCCAGGTAGCACTGCGGGGCGAGCGCGCCGTTGCAGTGCGAGTGCACCTCCAGGCTGACCTCCGGGGGGAGGGCCTGCCGCAGCGCCGGCACCAGCGTGCGCACGCGCTCCGGCCGCAGCAGGCCCGAGGGGTCCTTGAGGCACACAGCATCCACGCCCAGGGCGACGAGATGGCGCGCGTGCTCGGCGTAGTACTCGTCCGTGTGCACCGGGCTGATGCTGTACACCGTGGCCCCAGTGACCGTCAGCCCCTCCTCGCGCGCGACCTCGATCGAGAGCGCCTGGTTGCGCACGTCGTTGATGCAGTCCATGATCGTGACGTGCCGGATGCCGTTGGCCTTGGCGCGGCGCACGCTCAGCGCGACGACCTCGTCGGGGTAAAGCTGGAAGGTGAAGAGGCTCTGCGCGCGCGTCCACATGTTGAGCGGCGTGCGCTGCACCTTCTGGCGCACGAGGCGCATGCGCTCCCAGGGGTCCTCGCGCAGGAAGCGCACGCAGACGTCGAAGACCGCGCCGCCGACCAGGTCGATGCGCGCGAAGCCGAGGCGGTCCATCTGCTCGGCGTAGCCCAGGATGGCCCAGTTGGGCATGCGCGTAGCCCACAGCGACTGGGGGGCGTCGCGCACGGTGACGTCGATGAGATTCAGCTTTCGCCGGCCGTTAGCCTGCAATGCAGACATCTGCGCTCCTCTGAAAGTGGCTTGCAGTCGGCGCTGCGCCGCCCCACCCCTCCCGGAGTGGTACGCTGAGGGGCTTCGCCCCTCTGCACTCCCCCCTGCGGCGC
>JACQUS010000277.1 GCA_016210125.1 Chloroflexota bacterium
CGTCTGGCGCACCCAGCCGAGGACGAGGCCGAGCATCACCTCCTCGAAGTGCACCTGCACGCCGCGGGCAATCCAGTCGAAGCGCTGGCCGCGCAGGTCGTGCGCCAGCTTGGCGACCATGCTGGCGCCCCACGAGCGCGAGACGTTGATCGTCGACAGACCGTCGTCCGTCAGGCGGACGTAGCCACGCAGGATGTCGCGCACGGCGGCGCCGCGCTTCGGGTCGGCGTACGGCGCCATACCCATGACCTTGTACTCGTCCTCCAGCGGCTTCATGCCGAGGAGTAGCGTCACGCGCGAGTAGAGCAGGCCGAGGGAGTGGTAGCTGTTGATCGCGTGCAGCCGCCGCCAGCCGCCGCTGTCGACGACGCTGATGCTGGCGCAGAGCCCGTCGCCCGAGCCGTCGTAGGTGATGACCAGCGTGCGCGCGTGCCGCTCGGCGAAGCCCGAGGCGTAGTACGCCGCCGCGGCGTGGCAGCGGTGGTGGTCGTAGAACGTGCGCGGCCGTCCGGCGAAGCCCAAGTCGCGCAGCGCCGCGTGGTCGAGCCGGCGCTCGCGCGTCCGCGCCAGACGCTCGACCCCGAAGCGGATCAGTCGGTCGCTGCCGGCCAGTCCCGGCGCGTAGCGCGCCAGAAGGGCGAAGAGCTGGTGGCGCCGTGTGCCGAACGGTCGATCGGGCACGATGGTCGCCGAGCGCGTGGCGAAGGCCAGCGCGGCCACGTCGTCGGGGCGTAAGTCGGCGTCGTCGAGCAGCCAGCGCAGCGCGCGCGCCGGGAAGCGGCTGTCGTTCTTCCGGCGCGTGAAGCGCTCCTCGCTGGCCATGCGCGTCACGCGGCCGTCCTCGAGGAGCGCGGCCGTCGCCTGGTAGCCGTCGTTGATGCCTAGGATCTTCATGGTGCCCGCTCGATGGCGTCGTCCGCGGCCTCGAAGCGCCGCACTACCTCGACCAGCGGGCAGACCAGCGCGTCGTCGTCCCGCCAGGCGGCCACGAGGTCGAGGAAGCGGCGCATGAAGTCGCGGCGGCCGACGACGTTGTCCGGGTGCATGACGAACACGACCGCGGCCGAGCGCTCGCGGAGCTGCCCGATCGTCGCCTGGCACCAGGATAGCGCGTCGTCGAGGTCTAGGCCCGCGTCGCGGAAGAGGAAGGCGTCCTGGAACCAGACCGGCACCTCGACCAGTGGCAGCCCCGGCAGTCGATACGGAAAGGAGTAGCCCACGCCGGGGTAGAGGCGCGAGCCCGTCTGATACGACGAGTCGTAGGCGAAGCCGGCGCGCGCGACCTCCTCGAGCAGCACGGACGAGACGCCCAGGCCCGGCGCGCGGAAGCCGGCCGGCACGCCGCCCAGCGCCGCGCCGGCCCGCGCCAGCCAGTCGCGGATGGCGGCGCGCGGCCGGTAGCCGATACCCACGTCGTGCGTCGCGCCGTGCAGGGCGACCTCGAACCCGTCGCCTACGAGCGCCCGGACGAGGGCTGGCTCGACGCGGTAGTCGCCGTGCGTGAGCAGGTAGAACGACGAGCGCAGCCCCCGCGCGCGCAGCTCGTCGACGAGCGTGGGGACGAAGTCGTAGCCAATGCGCGTGTCGACGTCGTGGGTCAGGGCGAGGCAGAAACGCCTGCCCAGGCCCCAGAGGCGCAGCGGATAGCGCCCGGCGAGCGCGGCCACCAGGCGGTCGCCGGCGAAGTCGGCCGGCGCGACATAGGCCAGGCGGCGCGACGGCGAGCGCAGGCGCTTGAGCAGACCGGTGGCAACAAGGCGCGCCCGCGCCGGGAGGCGCAGCAGGACGGGGCCGAGTAGCCGACGTGCGAGGCGCGAAGTCGCCGGGGGATAGGGCACGGCGAGGGCGCGCGCGGCCTGCTCCAGCGCGGCCGGATCGACCAGATCGAGCCAGTCGCGCCGCGGCGCGCTCACGACGCACTCCAGGCTGCGCAGTAGCGACTCGCCGGCGGTCTCCGCGGGGCGACATGCTGCCGGTGGGGTGCCGGCCGCGCCCTCGGGCATGGTGCTCGGCTCCAGGCCGCTCCGCATGTCGGCGTGCCATGTGCGCGGCGACCGCGGAGCGCCGGCCGATCGTAGCACGGGCGGCCCTACGGTCGCACGACCACCAGCTTGTCCACGCCGGACTCCGCGCCCCATACCTCGCCCGGCCGGCCGAGGATCTGGCGCACATTGGCCGGCGAGCTGGGCAGACGGATGACCGTGAAGGCCGCGCTCGACGGATCGAAGCGCACGAGCGCGTTGGCGCCCCAGTCGGTGAGCCAGACGACATCGCGGTCGTCGACGTAGACGGCATAGGCCTGCGGCCGCTCGCCGGGCAGCCGCCAGGCCCGCCACTGCCGGCTGGCCGGGTCGTAGACGCTCACCTGGCCGCTGTTCCACTCGCTCACCCAGATACGCCCGCGCGAGTCCGACCAGACGCGCCGCGCGCCCTGGCGCGGCGTAGGCGGCTCGACCACCGTCGCCGCGCCGCTGTCGAGGTCGATGCGCGCGATGTGGCTGCCGGCCAGCGAGGCGTAGTAGACCTCGCCCTGCGGCGTCGTGGCGATGCCGTAGGGCCCGGGGCCGCGTGGCGCGTCCCACACCTCGACGCGGCCGGTCGGCGGGTGCAGCCGGCCGTAGACGCCGTTCTGGCCGGTGAACCAGAGCACACCCTTGCGGTCGAAGGTGGCGGTGTTCAGGTTGGCGCGGCGCCCGGCCGGCAGAGGGAAGACGCGCACCTCGTCGGTCGCCGGGTCGACGCGCACGATGGCGTTCAGCCCGCCGTCGGTGATCCACGGCGCGCCGTCCGGGCCGACGATGACACCGTGCGGGGCTGCGCCCTGGCCGAGCTTGACGTGGCGCGTCTGCCCGCTGGAGGGATCGAGGCGGCCCAGCTCGCCGGATCCCTGCGCCGTGTACCAGACCGCGCCATCCGGCGCCGGGGCGACGTCGTGCGCGCGTGAGCCGCGCGGGACGGGGTACTCCCGCACGGCGCGCTGGGCCGGCTGCGGCGCCGCGGCCGGTCGGCTCGGCGCCCCCGGCGGTGCGGCGGCCGGTTCAGCGGGCTTGGCGACCTCCGCCGGCGCCGGCTGCGCAGCCGGCGATGGGGGTTTGGCTGCGGGCTGTGGCTGCGCCGCCGGCGACTCGGCTTTTGCCGCCGGCTGCGCCGGCGCTGCGGGCTTCGGCCCCGCTGGGGCGGGCGCCGCCGGCGCCGGGGCCACCGGAGCAGGCACAGGCACCGAGGACGGGACCGACGGTCCCGACGGGGCCGCCGGCGCGGCCGGGGCCGCGGCCTTCGCCGGCGCGGCCGCGGGCGGCTGCTCCTGGCAGGCGGCGACCAGCGCCGTGGCGAGCAGCGCCGCGAGCAGTGGCAACGCGGGACGGGACATCATCTTCCCTCTCCGTACCATTTCTGGGCAAGTGTCTGCGCTTTCGTTGACCTCACCCCCGTCGCTTTCGGCACACGGAGCAGCTATCGTTGCCAAGAGACCCGGTGAGGGCGAATCGCCCTGCGCTCTGCCCGATGGCGGCGCACCGCAGCGGCGGCTCAGAAGGCGCTTTGCCCTCCCGGCCGCACGTTTCCGGGAGGGCAGCGGCAACTCACAGGCGCTTCGCCCTCCCGGCCGCACGTTGCCGGGAGGGCGAGGCTCCCGCCGAGCCGAAGCCTTCGCGTACGAGCAACCGGAGCGTCCCTCCGCCGGGGCGAGTCGTCTTCGACGACCTCCCCGTTTGCATTGAGGAGGCCAGGTTAGCGCGCCGCCAGGCGGTCGAGCAGCGCCAGGGCGAGGCGCCCGGCGGCCTCCAGGTGCCGCGCCTCGACGTGCTGCGCGCGGTCGTCAGCCGTATGGTAGCGCGGGTCCTCGCCGCGATAGAAGAAGAGCGCCGGGACGCCGGCCTCGAGGAACGAGCCGTGGTCGCTGCCGAAGCGCCCGCGCCCGCCGGCGCTGCCGCCGACGCGCATGCCCAGCCGCTCCGCGGCCTCGACTGCCAGTCCGACGAGCTCGGTGCTGCCGCTGACCGTCGCCCGGTCGCCGACGCCGACCATGTCGAAGTTCAGCATGGCCACGATGCGCGCGCGCTCGGCCGGCGGGAGCGAGGCCACGTAGGCGCGGCTGCCGACCAGCCCGATCTCCTCGGCCCCGAAGAGCACGGCGCGCACGGCGAACGACGACCGAGTAGCGGCGAGTACGCGCGCCAGCTCTAGGACGGTCGCCGTTCCGGAGGCGTTGTCGTTGGCGCCTGGCCCCTCGGACACCGAGTCGTAGTGGCCGCCCAGCACGACGACGCGGTCGCCCGGCCCCGGCAGCGTGCCGACGACGTTCTGCGAGGTCGTGCCGACGATCGCGGCGTCGACCAGCAGCTCGGCGGTGAGGATGTCGTCGCTGTCCAGCCAGGCGGGCGCGTCGGGCGTCAGCGTCATCTTGTGCTGGTCGAGGTCGTCGCGC
>JACQUS010000323.1 GCA_016210125.1 Chloroflexota bacterium
CAGGGCCGGCCCTCTGAGCTGCGCCAGCGCCGGCGAGGCTTCCCACAGCTCGCGGAAGCCTTGCTCACGGACGTTTCCGGCTTTCGTCGGCAGGTAGGGGCAGGGCGTCACGTCGCCGGTCGATGTCACGCGGCAGTAGCTCGTGCCCGCGAGGCAGCCGATCATGCCAGCGGCCGATAGCCCTCGCTCCATGGCCAACTCCATGGCCAGCCGCCGCAGGTACGGCGCACACCGCGCGCGCAGCACCATCCCCGGGTACGTGCGCTGCGCGTCGAGAATGAAATGGAGCAAGCGCTCGTACTCCGGCGGCGTGATGTCGGCCAGGCGCTCGCCGCGCCCCGTGCAGACCAGAAAGAAGAGCTGGAATGCCTGCGCGTCCTGGCGGTGAGCAAACGCAACGATGCTCGGGATCTCCGCGACGTTCATCCTCAGCGCCGTCGTGTGCACCAGCACGGCGATGCCCGCCGCGCGGCAGGCTGCCATGCCGTCCACGGCGCGCCGCCAGGCGCCCTGGACGCCGCGGAAGGCGTCGTGCCTCGCCGGATCAGTGGAGTCGATGCTGATCCCGGCGGCCACCAGTCCACAGTCCCGCAGCGCGGCGGCCCGCTCGCGGGTCAGCAGCGTGCCGTTCGTCCCGAGCACCACCTTCATGCCACGGCCGGCGGCGTGCGAGACGAGCTCGGCCAGGTCTCGTCGCAGCAGCGGCTCCCCGCCGGTGAGGATCAGGAGCTCCGTCCCAGTCTCGGCCATCTGATCGATGAGCGCGCGGCCCTCGGCGGCGGACAGCTCGTTGGGCCGCCGCCGTCCGCCGTCGATGTAGCAATGGGGACAGCGCAAGTTGCACGCCGCGGTGATGTTCCACGACACCGTCAGCGGCGCATGCGCGTCCTTCACGGGCTCCCCTCTGCCAGCCTCAGCGCCTCAGGCCGTCACCAGCCGAGCGCTTCCCGGGCTTGGTCCACGATCTCGGCGGTGACCTCTGCCTGCCCGCAGCGCTGGGCGTAGCTCTCGACGGCTCGCTGCACCACGCCGCGCCCGAAGGTGGAGACGGGCTCCAGCCGCGCCACGGCGTCGGGCGTCCACGGAAGCTGACGCTCGGCTTCGGCATCCACCGGCTTGGCCGCCACGTCCGCGCTCGCGCTTACGACCAGGACGCTGCACGCAGCCAGGCGGGCCAGATTCTCGGCCGTGCTGCCGATGTCCAGCCCCTCGGTGGCGTGCTGGCCGAAGCGCCCGGCCACCACGAAGCGCGGACGCCGCCGCTCCAAGTGATCCAGAAGGGACTGCGAGGGCTTCCCGGTCAGCAGCGTCGTTCGGATCTGGTGGCCCCGGGCGGCAGCAAGGTGCGCGGCCTGGCGCAGGTAGCCTTCGTAGAGCCGGCGCAGGCCTTGGTCGATGATCTCCGCATGAAGCTGCTCCTGCTCCTTGAAGCGGAACACGGCCGCCGCCTCATCGGACAGCACGCGCGCGAGCCGGCGGAAGGCGACGACGTGGAACTGCGGGTCGTAGGCCGCGACGGCCTCCACGGGTTGCCCGAATGCCTCGCCGATCGTCAGCGCGTGGGCCAGCGCCTCGTACGCGCAGGCGCTGCCATCGACGGCGGCGACGACGCCTTGGGCCGCTTCGCGGCCATTGCGCGCCACCAGCACGTCGCACGGCGCCGCCCGCAGCACGCGCTCGCAGACGCTGCCGATGAGGCTGCGACGCCTGGCCCCCAAGCCCAGCGCGCCCAAAACGACCAGATCGCAGTCTGTGCTCCGCGCCTCGCGGATGATCTGCTCGTAGTTCCGGCCTTCGGCGAGCCGGCCCTCGAACGCCACCCCGGCCTCGGCGCACACCGCATGCGCGCGCTCCAGGTACGATTCCGAGATGAGGCGTAGCCCCTTCGCGATCAAGCTCTCGTGCGCCTCGCGCTGGCGACGGCGCTCGTGGTCCGAGTAGCCGCGCGGCAGCGCGGGTTCCATCTGGATGAAGCGCGTCTCGTGCAGGCGCGCCGCGTAGACGTGGAAGCCTACGACCGTGGACCCCAGCGGCGCGGCGAGGCTGGCTGCCGTCCGGACAGCATGCTCGCTATGCATCGAGTTGTCCACCGCCGCGAGGATGCTTCTGTACCGCCCATCGGCGACCCATGGCTTCTGCACGAGTTTCCTCCCGAGCGCTCCCTACTTCCAGACTGCGCTGCGCCTATGGCCGCCGGCGGCCCGCTGCCAGGCGACCACCGAGCAGGCAGCCCGCCACGCCGGCCGCGAGCAGCAGCAGCGGCCAGACGAAGAAGAACGTCGAGTCGCCGATGTCCAGCCCCGGCAGCGGCTCGGGTAGGACCTCGATCAGCGTGCCGCCGAACAAGATGGCGACGACCAATGCGAAGTACAGGACGACCACGATCGTCCCGTGCAGCGGCTCCGCCTCGGCCGAGCGCCAGCCGACATAGGCGGCGGCGGCGAACAGCGCCAGGGTGCCGCCGAGCGCGACCCACCAGACATTGCGGTCGAGCAGGAAAAGTGCGCCGCCGACCACGACAGTGCCGGCCACGCCGGCGCTCAGCGCCGCCCACACGGCCGGCCACGGCACGCCAGTGGCGCTCAGCGCGTCTTCTCGCTGGGCTCGGCCTAGCATCGTTTCCCTCTGCGAGCGGACCTTTTTCCTCTGACCTCGGCTCACTTCAGCGTCAGGAGATAGGCGACCAGGTCGTCGATCTGGTCCGGCGCCAGCGATTGGCCGAACGCCGGCATCATCGGCACATAGCCCGGGACCTTGAACGGGTAGGCCGCGCCGCCCTTCATTTTCTCGCGCAGGTACTGCTCGGCCGCGAGCCCGGGCACCCGCGATCCGGCCACGGTTGCCGCGTGGCTCAGCTCCGGCCCGCGCGTGCCACCCCGGCCGGCGATGGTGTGGCACTGGAAGCACGCTGCCTCGGGCTTCCAAAACAGGGCCTCCCCACGCTTGGCGGCGTCGGCCGTGGCCACCTCGTCTTCGGGGCGCGGCAGAGCGAACTGCGGGGCCGCCACAGCCACGGCCACCAGGAAGCCGACGGTGGCCACGTAGACCAGGGCGATGCTGCCCAGCACGCCGGCGGTGCTCTTCGGCTGCGGGATGTGCTCCTGATCGAGGAGCCAGAACACGGCCACGCTGAAGACGAGGGCCGCGGTGAAGAAGAGCTGGAACGCACGGCCGAAGCGCAGCCCGAACCCTTCGGGCAGCAGCGGGGGGAGCGCCCAGACGACCGCGAGTAGCGCGATGACCCCCCACGGCACCCTCTTTAGCGTCGGAGTCACTGCGCGGCCGCCCGCGGCGGTGTGAACGTGGGCTCCCGAGGTCCGCTCCCGTTGCGTCACCATAGCCCCGCCCTCTACGCAGCCTGGCCGAGCTTGAAGCCGATCCAGAAGATGAAGGCCATCACGGTGAAAAACACCAGAGTGGCGATGCCCGCCATCACGCCGGTGTGGCCCAGCGGCGTCGTGTACCAGTACGGCGTGGTATCGCGCAGGACGTTGTAGACGTGCCAGTCCTGCCGCGCCAGCTCGCGAATGGCCCCCATGAACCCCATCGTGTAGACCGCCACGGCGGGCACGAAGACCAGGGCGTACTGCGCCTGGGGCGCGATCTCGCCCCAGCGCATCGTCCCCCTAGCGATGGCCCGGCGATAGCACATGTACGTGAGGAAGGTGAGCAGGATGATGGCCGTGACCGCCAACGCCTTGGCCATCATCAGACCGAGGAAGGCCGCTCGCTCCGGAATGACGATGTCCTGCGCCGCGACACCAGCCGGCGCGGTCGTGACGAGGTCAGGCAGGAAGTTCTGCGGGACCATCCACACGACCGACGCTGCTAGGATGACCGTGAACGTCGGCCGCTGGTAAGCGCGGTACGGCTCCGCTCCCGTGACGCGGCGGATGCTCACCCACATGTAGTAGTTGGCTCCCAGGAAGAGCAGGCTTACCAAAAGGCCTTGCACCACGAAGAACCAGGAAAGCTTGTCGGCCATCATGAACGTGGCGATGGTGGCGTCGTAGAGGAAGATCTCTTTGGAGTACACATAGCCGGCCAACGGTAAGGCCATCAGCGTGGCCACGCCGATGAAGTTACCGGTGAAGCCCATCCAGTCGTAGAAGGCACGGTCGTCGTGGGTCTTGGCCGTCAGAAACATGAAGGCGGCGAAGAGCGCCACCATGAACCCGCCGAGGGTGACGTTGGCCACGAAGCGGTGCAAGTTGAGGCCGCTCCAGGTGGCATTGTTCACCAGCTCCCAGATGCCCGCGCTCTCCGGCGACGCCGGCGGCGTCAGCATGTACGCGCCGACGGCGTTCATGAGCAGCATGACCACCGTGCCCACGACGTTCAGCGCCACACCGATGAGGATGTGCAGCCCCTTCCGCCGTGCCAGCGGCCCCCACGTGTAGCAGTAGAGGTACGCCAGCACGGTCTCGATGAGGAAGAAAAGCGGGTAGAGCCCAAAGAGCGGGCCAAACTTCTCGAACAGATGAACCATCACGTCGCTGTATGGGCCCATGAGCGCGAAGCCGAACGCAGCGCCGGAGATGGCCGTGAAGCCGTAGGCGAGCAGCACGACCTTCATCGTCTCGTGGGCGAGCCGCTCGTAGCGCTCGTCTCGGCTGCGATGGCCCCACCACTCGCAAATGACGACGAAGATTGGCGCGCCGAGGATGAACGCGGCGAAGAACAGGTGGAGCTGGCCCGTGATCCACACGGCGGAGCGGGCGCCGACGATCGGGATGTCGATGGGCACGGCCACCTCCACGACACTCGAACAGAGCGCTCAAACTGGTGGCTCAAACTGGTGGCTCGAATTGGGCGCTCGAATTGGGCGCTCGAACTGGGCGCTCGAACACGATGTGCGTACAGAACGCGCGAACCACATACGGACGCCCGAGCTCATCCCGAGCGTCAGGGCACGACCGTCAGCGTTCCCGCCATCCCTCGGTCGGCGTGATTGCTGACCGGGCACGAGATGCGGTAGGTGCCCGGCTCGAGGGCGATGCGCCACTCGGTGCTGCGGCCGCTGCCAACTTTAGGCCCCTTCAGGTCAACTCCTTGGCCCTCCACACGGAAGTCGTGGGTGTACCGCCCGTCGTTCTTGAGCACGAAGGTGACGGTTCCGGCCTTCACCGCCAGGGCGTCCGGCTGAAGCTCAAAGTCCTTGAGCAGCATCGGCACGGTGCCTTGGAGCACGGGCGCTTGCTCCCCGCCGCCGCGGCTGGAGCCGCGCTCGCCCGCTGGAACGGGCTTTGCCGTCGCCGCACCGCCCAGACGCGGAGCCGACGCGGCGGCGGCCATCGGGTGCGCTACGCCGGGGTACTCGCACGCGGCGACCAGCGATGCCAGCAGCAGAACCAGCGCAAGTCGACCTCGCGCACCGGGGCGGGCGCCGTCGGGCTCCCGACGTGGGCAGCAGGCATCCATCCCTGCGCCTCCTGTGGCGCGAAGCGCCCTCGAGTCCCGCAACGCGCATCCAGAGCTGGCGTGGTGCGCCTCCTCTGGTGCGAAGAGCCCTCCGTGCCGCTTCTGCGTGCGTCCGCTCGGCCTGCGGCCGCCGCCGGTGCGATGTTCCACCTGCGCCCCTCCCCGTCGGCGCACGGGGAGGGGATCGAGGCGGACAAGCTCCGCGCTCACCCCTAGCTAGCGGGGCAGCACCAGCAGGTAGGCCGTCATCGACGGATCGTGCTCGTCACAGTGCAGGATGTAGTAGCCGACTTTGTCGGCGACGAAGGAAACCTTGTACTCTCGCCCGCGCTGCCAGTCCTGCTCTGCTATGACGGCCTTCCCTTGCGGATCTTCGACCCAGGTCTTGTGATGGTCACCGTTCACGATGAAGCCGACGAAGGTAACCTTGTCGCCCTGGAAGGCGGTCATCGTGCCCGGCTCCCACCGATACGTGGACACCTCCCACCGCGTGGCGTCGTTCTTGTCCACGTCGCCGGGCTTCTTGTAGCGGTAGCCGTCGCCCAGGCTCTTGGGATCTTTTTCGGGCGCGGCCAGGTCCTTCGTGCTGGTCGCCCCCTTGTACTCGAGGCCCGTCACGTAGAAAATGCGCTCACCCACGGCAGGGCCGGCTGCCTGGGCACCTCTGCCCGCCAACGCGAACAACGACGCTCCGAGGGCGACCACCGCCAACACTAATACCAGGGCCAGGATCCGGTTCACCGCGACCTCCCTTCCCCCGGCGCCGCCGGGTCATGCCGGTGCCCCGCGCCGGGCACGCGCGCCTGGGTGGTGCGATCTCCACCCTGTTTCTACCCTCGCCGACGACGCGCTGGGCCACAACGGACCTGCGGCGCGACATGCGTGGGACCTTGGTCCCACGGTGATAAGACCGCGGTCTCTAGCCTTGCGTCGTGATATTCGCTGCGGCGCCAAGTGCTGCGTCCAGGCTCGCGGCCGTTTGCGCGGCGCGAGCCGCAATCTGTCGGCTGGCAGGGAATGCGCGCATTCCCTGCCCTCCACGGAGTCGGCACAAGCTGCGCCCGGACAGGGCTACCCGTGTAGGGACACGCGCATCCAGGGGGTGGGCACGGCCAGCGCCGCCGACACTCGGGTCTCCCCGCCGCACGCCGGCTCGCCTTACGCACGCGGGCTCTTCACGTGATATAGGGAGGGGCGAGCAGCGCGCCTCCGCCGCGGCCGGAGGGTATGGGGAGAGCAGACGCGGCCCGCGCTGAGCCTCCCGCGAGGTCGATACGATGGGCGCACGCCGGAGGGAAGCGACGCGCTCCGCGGATGGCGCGCTAGCGGCTCGGTCGCTGGCCAACGAGCGCTACCCACGGCGGCTGGGCGGCGCGCTCGACCACGGCGAGGCCGACGCGCTCCAGCGCTGCCACGACGTCCGCGGCCCGCTCCTCGACGATGCCGCCGACGATCAGCGTCCCGCCCGGCCGCAGCGCGCGCGCCAGCCCCGGCGCCAGGTCAGCGATCACCCGAGCGACGATGTTAGCGACGACGAGGTCGTAGCCCTCGCCGGCCGGTAGCGTCCCCTGCCGCACGGCGACCACGCCGGCCAGCTCGTTCAGCCCGACGTTCGCCGTCGCGGCAGTGACCGCCTGCGCGTCTACGTCGAGCGCGAGGACCTCTCGGGCGCCGAGCCGCGCCGCGGCAAGGGACAGGATGCCCGACCCGGTGCCCACGTCGAGCACGCGCATACCCGGCTGCACGCGCCGCTCCAGCGCGCCGAGGCAGAGCTGCGTGGACGGGTGCTGGCCCGTGCCGAAGGCCAGCCCGGGGTCGAGGATGATAACCAACTCGCCGGCGCGCGGCTCGTAGGCCCGCCACGTCGGGCGGATGATCAGGCGCTCGCCGATATGGAGCACCTGGAAGTGCTCCCTCCAGGCCGTGGCCCAGTCGTCCTCGCTGAACACGCGGACGGCGAGCGCGCCGAGCGGCGCCAGTCGGCCGAGCAGCCAGAGACCCTGCTCGATGGCCTCGCGCGCCGTCGCGCCCTCGGGCGTGTCGGGGACGTAGGCGGCCACGCGCACGCAGTCGGACGGCGCCGGCGGCTCATCCTCAAGTGGCAGCGGGCTCGGGGCCTCGTCGTGGATGGCCACGCCGCCGGGAGCGTGGCGCGCGAGCAGCTCGGCGACGGCGTCCGCCGCCTCGCGGTCCACCGTGCAGGAGAGCTCCAGCCAATCGTGGGCCACTATACGCCGAAGGCGTCCTTGACGCGCCCGAAGAGGCCCTTGTCGTCGGTCTGGCCGGCCGTCGGCGTGCCAAAGCTCTGTGCCAGCTCGCGGAGCAGGCGCCGCTGCTCGTCCGTGAGCTGCGTCGGCACGGCGAGGTGCGCATGCACGACCAGGTCGCCGCGGCCGTTGCCGCCGAGGTACGGCACACCGCGGTTGCGCAGTCGGAAAGTCTTGCCCTGCTGCGCGCCAGGTGGGATGCGCAGGCGCTCGACATCGCCGTCGAGCGTCGACACGTCCACCGTATCGCCGAGCGCCGCCTGGGCGACGTTCAGCGACAGCTCGTAGTGCAGATCGTTGCCCTGCCGCCGGAACAGCGCGTGCTCCTGCACCGCGAAGACCACGTACAAGTTGCCCGGCGGGCCGCCGTTGGGGCTGCCTTCGCCCTCGCCCGTGAGGCGCACTTGCTGGCCGTCCTCGACGCCGGCCGGGATGGTGACCCGCAGCCGCCGCACGCCGCGGACGCGCCGCTGGCCGCGGCACTCCGGGCACGGCTCCGCGACGACCTGGCCCTCGCCGCCGCAGCGGTCGCAGGCCATCACGTTGACGAACTGGCCGAAGAGCGACTGGTGGACGCGACGGACCTCGCCTGAGCCACGGCAGAGCGGGCACGTGGCCGGCTGCGAGCCGGGGCGAGCGCCCGTGCCACGGCAAGTCTGGCAGGTCTCCCAGCGCGGGAACTCCAGCTCTTTCTCGCAGCCGAAGACGGCCTCTTCGAAGGTCAGCGTAAGGTTGTAGCGCAGGTCGGCCCCGCGCTGCGGGCCGCGGCGCGTCGTTGTTGCCCCAAAGATCGTCTCGAACAGGTCGCCAAGGTCGCCAAAGCCGCCGAACCCGGTGAAACCTGGGCCGTTGGCCCCCTGTGGGCCGGCGTGGCCGAACTGGTCATACATCCGCCGCTTCTGGGCGTCGCTCAGGACCTCGTAGGCCTCGTTGATCTCTTTGAACTTGGCCTCGGCGTCGGGGCTCTGGTTGACGTCGGGGTGGTACTGGCGCGCCAGACGACGAAACGCACGGCGCAGCTCTTCTTCGCTCGCCGTGCGCTGGACGCCTAGAACCTCGTAGTAATCGCGCTTCACACTCATGCTATGCGCAATTCTAACAGATGCTCCAGCCCGTGAACAAGGCGGTCGAGCGCCACGACGCGCTTGATGGCCAGCAGCACCCCCGGCACGAATGCCTCGCGGCTCGTCGTGTCGTGGCGGATGGTGAGCGTCTGGCCGAGCGTGCCCAGCAGCACTTCTTGGTGCGCCACCAACCCGGCCAGGCGCACCGAGTGCAGGCCGATCCCGCCCAACTCTCCGCCACGCGCTCCGGCGACGGTCTCAGTGGGCGTCGCCGCACGCTGGAAGTCACGCCCGCGCCGCTCCAGCATGCCGCGCGCCGTCGCCAAAGCCGTGCCCGACGGCGCGTCGAGCTTGCGCTCGTGGTGCAGCTCGACGATCTCGGCGTACTCGAAGTACGGCGCGGCCAGGCGCGCGAACTGCATCATCAGCACCGCGCCGACGGCGAAGTTCGGCGCGACGACCCCGCCGAGCCGTCGCTCGGCGCAGCGCGCCGCCAGGTCGGCACCGTCGGCCGCGCTGAGGCCGGTGGTGCCGACGACCGGACGGACGCCGGCGGCGACGGCCGCCAAAGCGTTCTGCTTGACGACGGTCGGCGTCGTGAAGTCGACCAGCACGTCCGGCCGCGTCTGCGCCAGCGCCTCCGCGAGGTCGACGTGCAGCGGCACCCGGGCCGGCCACTCGGCCGGCACCACGGCCGGGTGCGCGCGCACCACGCCGGCGACCAGTGCCAGCTCGCCGTCCTGTCCGACGGCGCGCGCGACCTCACGCCCCATACGGCCGAGCGCCCCGGCTATGGCCACACGGATCGCTGCCATGGTGCCCCTCCCGCCGCGCTGCGTCCCTGTGCAAGCGACCGCCCTGGGTGGAGATGCCCCACCCCACCTCCCCAACAGGGTTCCCAGAGAGCCTGTGAGTTTTTTGGTGCGTTCGTTCGCAGATCGGTATACCGGGCTGCTGGCAACCGCCCTGCGCCCCGCCGTGGGCGCGGCGGTCGCGCGCCGCACCGGCGC
>JACQUS010000290.1 GCA_016210125.1 Chloroflexota bacterium
CCGCCTGCTGCACGAGTGGGGCTGGACCGACGGTCTGCCGGTCATCCCACCGACCGAGGACCTCGTCCGGGCCATGCTCGCGCGCTCGCCCGACCCGCCGGGCCACGTCCTCGGCAAGATGGAGCCGCTGAACGGCACGGTGACGGTCGAGAAGGTAGCCGCCAACGCCGTCATGGCCGGCTGCGAGCCGGCCTACTTCCCGGTCGTCCTCGCCAGCGTCAAGGCCGTGCTCCAGGAGCAGTTCCAGGTCGGCAGCACCGCCTGCACCACCGGCGGCGCCGCTCCGGTCGTCATCGTCAGTGGGCCGATTGCCGCGCGGCTGGGCATCGATAGCGGCACAGCCTGCCTCGGCGGCAATACACACGCGAACGCGACCATCGGCCGCGCCCTACGCCTGGTTATGCGCAATCTCGGCGGCGCGAAGCCGGGCGGCATGGAGAAGTCGACGCTCGCCTGGCCGGGCAAGGTGACCTGCTGCCTGGCTGAGAACGAGGAGCGCTCGCCCTGGGAGCCGCTGCGCGTCGAGCAGGGCTACCGGCCTGAGGCGAGCGTCGTTACCGTCGTCGCCGTGCGCGGCATCTACCCGGTGTCCGAGGGCACGCAGGAGAGCGGGGTGGGCGTGCTGCAGACGCTAGCCGGCGCGATGCGCGTGCTGGGCTCGCCCATCTACTACCAGATCGCCAACCGCCTGCCGGTGGTCGTGGTGCTCTGCCCGGAGCACGCCGCCGAGATCGCGCGCGCGGGCTTCTCGCGGCGCGACGTGCGGCAGTACCTCTACGAGCACGCGCGGATGCCCGTGGGCCTGCTGCGGGGGCGTGGCTACCACAACTCAAACACTTGGCCGGCGTGGGTCGACCAGAGCGATGCGCAGACACTGGTGCCGATCGTGAGCAGCCCCGACGACTTCGTGCTGGTCGTCGCCGGCGGTGACGGGCGCCATAGCGCCTGGATGCCAGCCTGGAACGTCAGTCGCGCGGCCGTCGAGCGCATTGCCGAGGTGTAGCACTTACATCCGGAAGATCTCGTTGACCGTGCTCTGAATCGTCTGGCGCGCCCGCTCCACCGGCCGCGGGTCGGCGGGCAGCGCTTGACCTTGCCGACATCCACCTGCCCGTTCTGCAGCTTCACGTCGCCCCGCGCGGCTTATACCGCTTCTGTATGTATGCTTCTTTTCTGTCTTGCTGAGCGCCCGAAGGGCGCGAAGCATCCGCGACCCGTTGGCGTGTGGGCGAACAAGCTGCGGATGCTTCGCCGCCGCTCCGCTCCGGCTCAGCGCGACAATGCCGGCAGCACTCAGGCGGAATTGGTATTACAGTCCGCACTCGTCGAGCGTCCGCGCCAGCCCGTCGACCAGCTCGTCCACGCCGCGCTCGTCGATCACCAGCGGCGGAGCGAACACCAGGATGTCGCCCGCGGCGCGCGCCAGCAGGCCGTGCCGCAGTGCCGTCTTGGCCGCCGTCGCGCCGACCTTCTTGGCCGCGTCGAAGGGCTCGCCGGTCTTGGCGTCGGCCACGAGCTCGATGGCCGCCATGAGACCGCAGCCGCGCACGTCGCCGACGTGCCGGAAGCGCCGCAGCTCGTTCAGCCGCCCCAGGAAGTACGGGGCCAACATGGCCGCGTGCTCGACCAGCCCCTCGCGCTCGAAGATGGCCAGATTGGCGAGCGCCGCGGCGCAGGCGACCGGGTGGCCGTTGTAGGTGAAGCCGTGCATGAACACGCTCTCGGACGCCTTGATGCCGCCGTAGAGCTTCTCGCTGACGAACACTGCGCCCAGCGGCACGTAGCCGGAGGTGATGCCCTTGGCCGTCGACATGATGTCGGGGACGACGTTCCAGTTGTTCAGGCCGAACCAGTGGCCGGTACGCCCGTAGCCGGTGATGACCTCGTCGGCGATGAACAGGACGTTGTAGCGGTCGCAGATGGCGCGCACGGCCGGGAAGTACTCGTCCGGCGGGACGATCACGCCGCCGACGCCTTGGATCGGCTCGGCGATAAAGGCCGCCACGGTCTCCGGCCCCTCCGCCAGGATGCTCTGCTCCAGGTTCTCGGCGCGCGAGAGCGCGGCTCGCCGCGCCGGGTCGGACTCGCGGTAGAGGTAGGGCGGGTCGATGTGCAAGAAGCCAGGGGCCATCGGCCCGAACAGCCTGTGGTAGTCCGGGATGCCCGTGGCGCTCAGCGCGCCATAGGACACGCCGTGGTAGCCACGCCGCCGCGCGATGACCTTGTATTTGTTCTCGAAGCCCTGCACGCGGAAGTAGTAGCGGGCCATCTTGATAGCCGTCTCGTTCGACTCCGACCCGCCGCTGGTGTAGAAGATGCGCGTCAGGCCCGGCGGGGCGATGGCTGCCAACTTGGTCGCCAGCTCGATCGACGGCACATTGGCGCGCCCCCAGAACATCGGCGCAAAGGCGATGCGCCGGGCCTGCTCGGCCATGGCGTCGGCGATCTCGCCGCGCCCGTGGCCGACGTTGACGTTCCAGAGGCCGGCGAGGGTGTCGATGTAGCGGCGGCCTTCGGCGTCGCGGACGTAGATGCCCTCGCCCTCGGCGATGATGAGCGGCCCGCTGCGCTCGTGCTCGGCCAGTGGCGTGATCGGGTGGACGACGTGCTGGACGTCCTGGCGGGCGAGCTCCTCGGCACGAGTCGGAATGGCCATCGCTGCGACCCTCCTTGGCGTGGGCTCGTGGCCGGCAGTATACGGGTGACAGCCGGGCGCGTCAATCTGCGCCCGGCTGCTGCCCAAGCTCTCGTCTGGGAACAGCCCTCGCTGGCGGGCCCCCCGCCCCATCCCAAGGGAGGTTCCCAAAGGGGGCGAATCCCCCTCTCGACTCCCCGTTTTCATCCCGCGATCGTGCCCCGCAGGCTCATCGGGAGTTCGGTTGGACATGAGCGCGCGTCGAGGAAGTGCGCGCCTCTCGCCCGCTGCAGGAAGGCGGGAACGCTGATGGCAAGTAGGGGGCGCGGCCACCGCGCCCCCTACGTCTGGACTGCGCCGCTCGTCGAGATGCGGGCACTCGTGCCGGCCGGGCCGAGCGCCGCTCGTCGCTAGGGCACGCGGCGCGCGCCGCTGTAACGCTTCGCCCAGTAGGCCTCGGCCATGCTCGTGATGCGCACGCCGTAACTCTCGCTCTGCGCGTTGACGAACAGGCCGCCGCCGATGTAGATGCCGTTGTGTGACAGCCCCGGCATATACGTGTTGGAGAAGAAGACGATGTCGCCAGGCGCCAAGTTGGCGTAGCTCACCGGCGCGCCGCTCTGCCATTGGCCGTAAAGGTCGCGTGGGATCGGGCGGTCCATGTTGCGGAAGACATACCAGACGAAGCCGCTACAGTCGAAACCACGGGGCGTCGTGCCGCCGAACACGTAGGGATAGCCGACGAACTGCCGTGCGTAGGCGACGACCGATCCGCCGACGGCGCTCGGCGGCAGCGGCGCCGGCCGCGCTGGCGCCGCCGCACGCGCCGGCACACCGCCGCCCGCCGGGATCGCCAGCTCCTGCCCGATCTGGAGAACGTAGGGCAGCACCATCCCGTTCGCCTCGCCGATCACGCGCGACGACGCGAGCCCGAAGCGCTCGGCGATGTCGCCCAGCGTGTCGCCGGCTTGCACCGTGTAGCGCCGCGCCCCGCCGCGCGACGACAAGGCCGCTCGACCGGCGAGGCGGACCGGCGCGAGCCGCTGCTCGGCGACGCGCTCCGCCACCGCGCTGCCAGGAATCAGCACGTGCTGCCCCACCGGCAACAGGTCGGCGTTCGTGAGGCCGTTCGCCCGGACGATGTCTGCCGCGCCCGCGCCGAAGCGCTCCGCCAGGCCGATCAGCGTGTCGCCCTCGCGCACCGCGTAGACCACGCCGTCCTGCGCCGGGATGAGCACGTCCTGGCCAATGCTCAGCAGGTCGGCGGAGGCCAGGTCGTTGCTGGCGATGAGCGCCTCGGTGCTGACGCCGAAGCGCGCGGCGATGCTGCGCAGCGTGTCCCCGGCGACGACGGCGTACGTGCGCGTGATCGGCGTGGGCTCGGCCGCACGCGCCGGCGTGGCCGCCGGCGCCGGCGTCGCCTGCGGGGCGGCCACGGGGGAGGGCATAGCCGACGGCACGGCGGCGGCGAACACCCCTTCGGCTACCGGGCGGGCGACGCCGCGGAAGGAGGGCTGAAAGCGCGGCTCGGCGGCGCGGGCGAGGGCCCGTGCCGGCCGTCCGCCCGGGACGAGTAGCGTGCTGCCCACCGCCAGCTCCGCGCCTGCCGCCAGACCGTTCGCGCTGCGGATCGCCTCGGGGAGCGATTCGTAGCGCGCCGCCAACGCGTCCACCGTCTCGCCCTCGTGAACCACATGGAGCACGCCGGAGAGCGGCAGGATGGTAAGGCGCGTACCGGGGGCAAGGTCCTCGGCGCCCTGGTCGAGGCCGTTCGCCCAGCGGATGGTGTTAGCGGTGATGCCGTAGCGCTCGGCGACCGAGCTAACGGTCTCGCCGGCGCGAGCGACATGGGTGATGAGCCGCTGAGGCTCGCCGACAGCGACGAGCGTGCTGTCGGCACCCACGGACGGATCGATTGCGGCGATCTCGGCACGAGGTGCGCCGCGACTAACGAATCCTACGCTACCGACGAAAAGACCGAGGATCAGGGCGACCATCAACCAGCGCGCGTCGTATCCGCGCAATCGCTCCACTACGTGAATCGCTGACCTCCTCCACCACCGCCACGTGTCTCCTCCCTCGCCCCCAACCACGCTGTTGAAGCGGAAAGCAGAGACGTGCGCGGGAAGGTTCCGGCATCGCCGCCATCGGCGAGCGGAGCGAATCGCCCCAGCGCGATCCGCGACTGAGCTACGGGACCTCCTTGCGCATGACCTGGCGCTCACGGGCCCGCGACGTCGGGCGTGTCGCACTGTGACGAAATTGTCACAAGCGCTTAGTCGTGTGCCTGGGTCGGGCCAAAACGCGGCTCGATGGTAGCAGCCGATCGTGCAGGTGTCAAGCCCCTTTTTTGGCAAGCCAGGCGCGCGTTTGCGCGACGCGCTCGGTCGCGGCGGCCAGCGCGGCGGCGACGCGCGCGGGCGCCGTGCCGCCGGGCAGGTCACGGGCGGCGACGGCCGCAGCGACGCTGAGCACGGCCACGGCGTCGGGGCCGAAGTGCTCGGAGAAGGCGCGCAGCTCGTCGACGGTGAGCGACTCGAGCACGCGCCCGTGATCGAGACACCAGCGGACGATGCCGCCGACGAGGTGGTGCGCCTGGCGGAAGGGAAGGCCGCGCTTGGCGAGGTAGTCGGCCAGTTCGGTGGCCAGGGCGAGATCGCCGGCCGCGGCGCGCGCGCGCGTCTCGTCGAGCGCGAGCGTCGCCAGCATACGTGCCGTGACCTCGAGGCACGTCAGCGCCGTGTCCAGAGCGTCGAACAGCGGCGGCTTGTCCTCTTGAAGATCGCGATTGTATGCCAGCGGCAGCGCCTTGAGCAAGGTCAGCAGGCTCATAAGGTCGCCGTAAACGCGGCCGGTCTTGCCACGCACGAGCTCGGCCACGTCCGGGTTCTTCTTCTGCGGCATGATGCTGCTGCCCGTGGTGAAGGCGTCGTCGAGCTGGAGGTAGCCGAACTCGGCGCTCGACCAGACGACGATCTCCTCGCCGAGGCGCGAGAGGTGCAGCATGGCTAGCGCGGCGACGAAGACGGCCTCGACGGCGAAGTCGCGGTCGGCCGTGGCGTCGATGCTGTTGGCCGTGATGCCCTCCATGCCCAGCTCCGCGGCGACGTGCGCGCGGTCCAGCGGGTAGGGCACGCCGGCCAAGGCGCCCGAGCCCAGCGGCGAGACGTTCGCCCGGCCGTAGGCCTCGCGCGCGCGGGCCGCGTCGCGCTCGAACATCTCGACGTAGGCCAGCAGGTGGTGGGCGAAGAGCACCGGCTGCGCTCGCTGAAGGTGCGTGTAGCCGGGCACGATGGCCGTCGGGTAGCGGCGCGCCAGGCCGAGCAGCGCCTCCTGGACGCCGGCGAGCCGCTCGACCAGCGTTACGAGGGCGTCGCGCACGTAGAGGCGCAGGTCGAGGGCCACCTGGTCGTTGCGGCTGCGCGCCGTGTGCAGCTTGCCGGCCAGGTCGCCGACTAGCGCCCGCAGCCGCGCCTCGACGTGCGTGTGGATGTCCTCCAGGGCCGGGTCGAAGGCCACCTCGCCGCGCGGTATCCGGAGGTGATCATCCCCGGGTACACGCACCTGCAGCGCGCGCAACCGGTGCTCTTCGCCCACC
>JACQUS010000291.1 GCA_016210125.1 Chloroflexota bacterium
ACGAGATCGGCGTCAACTCCCGCCTCGACGAGCTCCAGGCGGCGGTGCTGCGCATCAAGCTGCGCTACCTCGACGCCTGGAACGAGCTCCGCCGAGCCCACGCGCAAGAGTACGACCAGCTTCTCGACGCGCTGGACATGACGCCGCCGACCGCGCGCCCGGAAGCGACGCACGTGTACCACCTCTACGTCGTCCAAACCGACGAGCGTGACCGCATCCGCGAGGCCCTCGCGGACCGCGGCGTGGCGACGGGCGTTCACTACCCCATTCCCCTCCATCGGCAGCCGGCAACACGCGACCTCGGCCGCGTCGTCGGCGACCTGCGGGTCACCGACACGCTGGCGCGCCGCGTGCTGTCGCTGCCGATGTACGCCGAGCTAGAGCCGGAGCAGCTCGCATACGTTGCGACCTGCCTGCGCGCCTGTCTAAACGACTGCAGAGAGGTCTACCTTGCGCACTGATCAGCGTGGGACGGGAGATATGACCCAGGCACCTTTGACCCCAACATCGGCGAACGACGCGGCGGCGCGCGGCGCCCCCGCGACCTTCGCCGGCGGCCTGCTGGCGTTCGCCCGCCGCCGGTGGTGGCTGCTGCTCGCCGGCCCAGCCTTCGGCCTAGGCGGCGCGGCCGGCTACCTGGCCTATGCCGGGCCGCTCGTGGAGCGCGGCCTGCCCACGCTGTCGCCGCAGACCGCGCTGGCGGCCGGCGCGGGCGCCGGACTGCTGCTCGGCCTTCTCGCAGCCGGCATCGCTGACCTCATGCGCCAACGGCGCGCCGAACGCGCCACGGCTGAGCCTCAGAACGGCGCGGGCGACGGCGCGATCGCCGACTTCGGCCGCTCCTCCGCCGGCACCGCGGATGCGGCCCAGCTCGACGCCACCTCGCCGATGGTCGCCGTCGAAGACGGCCTCCACCCGAACGGGAGCACTCCGGTAGCCCGCGTCGGGCGCGCGCGCCGCGACCTGGCGCCGGCGCAGCGCTCGTATGTCGAGATCACCCGGCAGTGGTGGTGGGTGCTGGCCATCGGCGCCGTGCTCGGCGCCGGCGGCGCAGTGGCCTTCACGCAGTACGGGCCGGTGCCCTACCAGAGCACGGCGCAGGTCCTGGTGCCGCCCATGATCGACCTGGCCAACCAGAACGATGCCCTGGGCTCGCCGACGCGCGCGCGGGCCGCGGCAGCCAACTTCGCAGCCCAGGCGTCGTCGTCGCGCACGTTCGAGCTGGTTAGCAAAGCGCTCGACGGCCTGGCGACCTTCAGCGTCCGCGAGCTGCTGCTGATGAACCAGAACGGCCGCATCGACATTCGCCCGACGCGTGAGGCTAACTTCATCAACATCGTGGTGACCGACGGCGACCCCGACGGGGCACGGCTGCTCGCGAACACGATTGCGGCGGTCTTCGTCGACGACGTTAACGAGGGCGCACGCTCGCAGCTCCAGACGCGCCGACAGCAGCTCGAGCAGCAGATCGACTTGACGCGCAACCAGTTCGTCACCGCGCAGCTCCAGCAGCGCGAGCGCGACCTCCTGCGCGATCTGTGGAACCAGCGCTCTCAGCTCCTGCAGGTCCAGGCGCAGTACCAACAGGAGCTGCAGCGCCAGATCGACCTCGATCGGCTGCCGTTCATCGCGCCGGGCCTGCCGCCCGTTTCACTCGACCAGCAGCAGCGCCTCCAGCAGCTCCGCGAGGCGCAGACGCAGGTGCGCTCGCAGTGGCTGAAGCTGACCGGCGAGCAGCAGCGGCAGGTCGAGCAGAACATCGCCGAAATCAACGCCGAGCTGAGCCAGGTCCGCGGGATGCTGGGGAGCCGCGGGAGCGACGGCGATCCGCTCGTGGCGGCCGCCTTCGCCTCGGCCTACTCGCTGCAGCTCCAGGGCCTGACGCGCGAGTACGCCCGTCTGGAGATGAACGCTGACACGCTGCGCGCCCCGGTCGTGCGCTACGGCTCGGCCTCCGAGCCGCTGCCAGCGCTCGGTCTGCGCAAGGCCCTGCCGATCGGCACCGG
>JACQUS010000292.1 GCA_016210125.1 Chloroflexota bacterium
CTGAAGGTAAGCGAACTCCGCAAGGCCGTGCGCATCGTCGAACTCGAGCAGGCGAACCTGTTGGCGAAGTGGAATGAATTCCATCCGCGCGAAAGTTAAAAACGTCAGTATCGGCCGCGAGCGGCTTGTGGTGGACCTCCGCGACGGACGCACACTCAGCGTGCCGTTGGCGTGGTATCCAACGCTGGTTCAGGCAACGCCCAAACAGTTGAAGCGCTGGCGAGCTTGCGGCGCTGGCACCGGCCTTCACTGGCCCGAACTGGACTACCACCTGAGCGTCGAGGGCCTGCTGCGTGGCGCGCGCGAGGCGGAAGGCGTCACGCGCCGCTTGCTGGCGAGCGCGTGACTGACTCAACGCTGCGCACGACTTCATCACTCTCCTGAAATCCATTGGGCGGGCAAACAAACTGCATCGCCTGCGACACAGACCACCCCGCGACGCGCCTTGGAAGCAATGCCGCCGTGGCTTTGCGGAGTTACGATGACATCGGTGATGCGTCGCCAGCCGGTCACGCGTTTCCCGCTAAGGCTACGCGGCGCTGGCACTCGGCGTAAAGCGCGTCATAGACGATAAACTCGCGTTCCAGAATCTCGTGGTCGCTCAGGCCGAGCGCACTGAATCCGAATGCGACCCAGCGCAAGCCTTCGCCCGCCGGGTGCAGGTTCGCCGGATGCGAATCGGCGGCGCGGACAATTTCGCCGAGGAGCACGAGCTCCGGATCGGTGAGATTGTATTTCTTGAGGATGGAGTTGAACGACACGTCTTCACCATGATGGCCCAGTTCGCAGCCCTCGATGTCGAACGGTGTCGCGCCGAGTTCGCGCGCCTTGGCTTCGACCTGATTTGTGGGCGCGAAGATAAACTCCGCCTGCGGGTCAACGAACCTCTGGATGAGCCACGGGCAGGCCACGCGGTCCACTTTCACTTTTTCACGAGTGATCCATTTCATCGTTCCGATTGGGGTTGAGCGCCGGATGGGAGGCGCTGCTCCCAAACTGCGCGCGTTGTTTCCATTTGCGCGGCGAACTGGGAAAGCAGCCGTGACTGCGGCGCAGCCAGGAGCGAACCGATTTCGCCTGCCTCCACGACGCGGCCATTCTCCAAAACGAGTGCCCGCCGGGTCAAGGTCATTGCTTCCAACGGGTCGTGCGTCACCAACACCAGCGCCAGACTGATTTCGTCCGCCAGTCGGCGCACTTCCGCCGTGAGTTCCTCGCGCAACAGCGGGTCAAGGCTGGAAAACGGCTCGTCGAGCAGCAAGAGTCGCGGGCGCACCGCGAAAGCCCGTGCCAGCGCCACGCGCTGTTGCTGGCCGATGGAGAGCGTGCCCGGCTTGCGCGAGGCCAGATCGGCCACGCGACAGGCGGCCAGCGCCTCGCGGGCGACCTGCCATCGCTGCGACTTCGGCAAGTCAGGCAGTGCCAGCGCCACGTTGTCCAGCGCCGCCAGGTTTGGCCACAGCGCGAGGTCTTGGAACACCATGCCGACGCGCAGCCCGGGCGCGCGTTCGACGACGCCGGAGGTCGGTTCGTCTAATCCCGCCAGCAGGCGCAACAGCGTGGTCTTGCCGCTGCCGCTCGCGCCCAACACGGCCAGCCGGTCACCCGCCGCCAGAGAGAAACTCACGCCTGTGAACACGGCTTGGTCGCCGTGCTTCCTGGTCAGTTCGTGGACGCGCAACAGGTTCATAGGTGGTGGACCGCGCGTTGAGCCGCGAGGGCGAGGGCGAGCGCCAGCGCCACATAGAGCAGGCACAGCATGGCCACGAGCGCTTCGGGCGCATTCGCCATGATGGTGAACACGGCTAGCGGCAGGCTGCCGTGTCCGGGCGGATGGAGCAGCAGCACTGTGCCGACTTCGGACGTGGCCAGCAGCGCAGCCAAGGCCGCCGCGGGCGCGGCCCAACGCGCGCACCACGGCAGGACAACTCGCGCGAAAAACGTGGCGCGCGGCACGCGATGCACTCGCGCAGCGTCGGCCCACGACGGCGGCATCGAGCCGACGGCCCGCAGCGCGAGCAGGATCGCCAGCGGCAGTCCGCGCAACGCCAAGGCCGTGCCGAGCGTCCAGCGCCCGCTCCACGGAATGAGCCAGAGCGCCGGCAGCGCGGGCGGCAGCGCCAGCAGCGCCAGCGCCGCCGCGACCAGCCATCGCCGCCGTGCGGGCGAGCCGACCGCGCTCCAAGCCAGCACGAAAGCCAGTGTGACCGCGAAGCTCGCGGCCAGCGCGGCGTAGAGCAACGTATCGCCGCCGGTCCGCCTCACCTCATTCCACGCCCGCGCCACCGGCCAGGCGTGCGCGAGCAGCGGCTTGAACAGCCCGGCCAGCGGCAACAGCAGGACGAAGCTGACCGTAATGAACAACCACGCTCCCATCGCCGCGTGGCGGCGCGGCGACGGGCGGTTCACATCGCGGGAAAACAGACCGGACGCCACTTCCGGCGCGAGCTTCCACGCCAGCGGCCAAGCGAGCAGCGCGGCCACGACCGCCAGCGCCAGCGCCTGCCGCGTGGCCAGCGCGCGGTCATAATGCGCGGCGAAGCTCGTGAGCAATTCTCCCGCTGCGCCGGGCCAGCCGAATATCTGCCCCGGCCCGGGATCGGCCAGTGTCAGCACGCCGGCCAGCGCCGCCGCGAGACCCGCGAGCGGAAACGCCGCCCGCATGGCCTGCCGGAACACATGCCACTCGCCACCCGCCAGCCGCGCCGCGTCCGCCTGTCCGCGTGTGAGGGTGAGCGTGGCCGCAAGCGCAGCAAAGCTGACCAACGGGACACCCAGGCTGGCAAACACCCATACCACGGCGGGCGCTCCGCCGAGTCCTCGCCAAAGCATGGAGAGACCGATGGCGATAAGGAATGATGGCAGCAGCAGTGGCAGCGCGAGCAGCGCCAGCAAAAGATGGCGCAATGGGAAAGCCGTGAGCCCGATGCGCACACCGAGCGGCCAGCCGATGGCGAGCGAAACACCAGCAACGAAGAAGGCAACCAGCACACTGCGTCCCAAGGCGAGCCAGAATGTCGAATCGAGTTCGATGACAGTCATGGCGGCCTTTCACTGCGAGGCCGCCCACGTTCTCAAGAATCCGCGTGAGAGTTCTTGCAACCGCGCGCCGAGTTTCTCGTAATCCACAGGCATGGCTTTGATTTCCTCGACACGCTTCACACTGGCCGGCACGGGCACGCCGGGGCGGAGCGGCATCTGTGCGGCTTCGCTTTCCGCCAACGCCTGTTCGGCTTCGGCGGTAAGCAGATACTCGATGAATTTCCTGCCGTTTTCCGGGTTCGGCCCGTTGGCGATGAGCATGGCGGCATTCGGAACGATGAGTGTGCCCGCATCGTCCTGGCCGGGATAGATCATCGTGA
>JACQUS010000293.1 GCA_016210125.1 Chloroflexota bacterium
AAGGCAACTCGCCCGAGCGCCGGCGCATGCTCGAAGCGCTGGGCGCGGAGGTCGAGCTGGTGCCGCAGGTCGGCGGGCCGCGGCCTGGTCAGGTCAGCGGCGACGATCTGGCGCGCGTGGAGGAGCGCACGCAAGGCCTCGTGCGCGAGCTCGGCGCGTTCCGGCCCGACCAGTTCAACAACCCGGACTCCGCGCGTGCCCACGAGCTGGCGACCGGGGCCGAACTGCTAGCGCAGACGGGGGGCCGGCTCGACGCGTTCGTCGCCGCCGTCGGCACCGGCGGCACGTTCGTCGGCGTGGCGCGGGCCCTGAAGCGCCACCGGCCGACCATCCGCTGCTACGCCGTCGAGCCGGCCGGTGCCCCGGTGCTGGCTGGCCAGCCCGTCCGCGAGCCGCGCCACCGGCTCCAGGGCATCGGCTACGCCTTCGTCCCGCCGCTCTGGGACGCTGCGCTCTGCGACGGGACGCTCGGCATCAGCGACGCGGAGGCCACCGCCGCGGCACGTGCCCTGGCGCGGCGCGAGGGCCTGTTCTGCGGCTTCTCCAGCGGCGCCAACGTCGCCGCCGCGCTGCGCGTCGCTGCCGCGCTGCCGGTCGGCGCCGTCGTCGCCACCGTGCTGCCAGACACCGGGCTGAAATACCTCAGCACCGACCTCGTGCCGTAAGGCGCGCCGCGTGAGGCGCGCAGGAGGCGAGGCGTACCTCGCCCCTCATCGGCTTCGTCGACCCGATCTCGCCAGCGATCCTCTATCGAGGGGCACGCGATGTGACTGGAGGCCCCTAGCCCGCGCGACGACCCAACAGCGCCCAGCCCGAGGGCAGGACGGCTGCGGCGATGCCCACCTTGATGGCGTCCCAAAGAACGAACGGCAGGACACCCTGCGCCAGCGCCAACTCGACGCCAACGAAGCGCGCCAGCCAGAGCGCGCCGCCCAGGTAGACGAGCGCCATACCGATGGCCATGGCCACGAGCGTCCGGCCAACCTGTCGGCCCCAGCCGTGCTCGACCAGCCAGCCGACCACAAAGGCCACGATCGGATAGACGAATAGGTAGCCAGCCGTCGGGCCGAGGATCAGCGGCAGGCCAACAGGCGGTACGGGCGTCCAAGCCGAGCGCCCGGCCGAGAAGACGGGCAACCCGGCCAGGCCCTCGGCCAGGTACGCCAGCAACGCCAGCGCGCCGAGCCGGCTGCCGAGGAGCGCGCCGGTCAGCAGCAGGCCGAGCGGCTGGAGCGTGAATGGCACCGGAGTAAAGGGCAGCGGGATGGCCACGCGCGCCGAGACGGCCATCAGCGCGCTGAAGCCCACGACCAGGATGACCGCGCGGACGAGGCCCTGCGCGGTGGTCGCCCGTGGCCAGAGCGCGTCCACGAGCGTGGCTGCGGAAGGTCGCCGAAGCATCGATTCTCCCCCTTACGTCGCGTGTCGGCGTACGACTACGCAGTATACTCTCTTGGCGCCACGGCGCCCAGGAAGGCGAGCAACTCGGCGTTGAACCAGTCGGCCTGCTCCATCGGCACGTAGTGCCCCGCGCCGGCGGCGGCCGCAAGCCGCGCTCCAGGGATGGTGCGCTGAAGGATCACCGGACCGCCCATGCCGATCGGGTCCTGGTCGCCAGCCACGACGAGCGTCGGGGCGCGCACGGCAGCGAGCCGCGGCGTCAGCGGGGCCTCGTGGAGCCCGCCGATGAGCCGCGCGTAGCGAGCGTACACCGCCGGGCTCACCTCGGCCCACGCACCCTCCGGCCCGCGGTGCGCCGCAGCGACGCCTTGCCGCTCGGCGATGCGCGCGCGCTCCTCCCAGTGGGCCTTGGCCGCGGCGTTGCATTGACTCGAGGTGGCCACCAGCACCAGCGCCCAGACGCGCTCGGGATGGTCCGCGCCGACCTGCTGCGCCAGCACGCCGCCGAGCGAGTGCCCAACGACGGCCGCGCTGGCCACCGACAGGTGATCCAGCAGCCGCACCAGCGCCGCTGCGGCGCCCTCCAGCGTCAAGTCGGCCGGTGCCGGCGATGCGCCGTGCCCGGGGATGTCCACGGCTATGGCACGGAACTGCGCCGCCAGGGCCGGCATCTGCGCGCGCCAGCTTCGGCGCGACCCGGCCAGGCCGTGCACCAGGACCACCGCCGGTCCCTGCCCGGCCTCGTCGAAAGCCAGCAGGGACGCTCCCGTACTAGACGACCAGGCTGTCATTCATCCTCTCCTGCCAGGACGGCTTGCCGCCGGGGCTGCCCCACCCCGCCCCCAAAGAAGTTCCCAGAGAGGGCTTCGCCCCCTCTGGACTCCCCGTCTTCATCCTCTCCTCCGACGCGCAGCGCCATCGGGAACTCCCCTCCTGTGAAAATACCCCTCTCAGCCGCTACCCCACCCCTACGAGGTTCCCAGAGGTCGCCGAAGGCGACCTCTGGACTCCCCGCC
>JACQUS010000312.1 GCA_016210125.1 Chloroflexota bacterium
CCGACCCGCTGGCCCGCGCGCGGCCGTACCTGGCCGGGCGCGATGCGCGTGCTGGCGGGCCGTGGGTGGACGGCGAGGGCCTGGCCTGGACCGACCCCTTCCGCCCGGAGGTTTGGGAGTACAACGTCGCCCTGGCGGTCGAGGCCGCGCGGCTCGGCTTCGACGAGATCCAGTACGACTACGTGCGCTTCCCGACCGATCCGAGCGCCGCGACCAGCGTCGACCGCGCCGTCTACAGCCAGCCCAACGACGAGGCGCGGCGCGGCGCGGCCATCGCCGGGCTGCTGCGGCGGACGCAGGAGGCGCTGCGGCCCTACCCGGTGCGCCTGTCGGTGGACGTGTTCGGCTACACGACGTGGCACGAGGACGACTTGGGCATCGGCCAGCACATCGAGGCCCTGGCCCCGCACCTCGACGTCCTAGCCCCGATGGTCTACCCGTCGACCTACGCCGACGGCCTGCCGCTGGCCGAGCGCTACGTGCCGGCGGCGCGCTACCCGTACGAGATCGTCAATCTGAGCGTGAGGCGCGCGGTGGAGCGGCTGCGCCGCTTCGGCACCGAGGTGCGACCCTGGCTGCAGTACTTCAACGACTACACGGCTGCCAGCGTGCCGTACGGCGCGGCGGAGATCGAGGCGCAGAAGCGCGCGACGCGCGACGCTGGAGGGCGTGGCTGGATGTTCTGGGACCCAACAAACCGCTACCAGAAAGGCGGCTTTGCCCGGCGTGGCTGACCTCGTAGAGCACCCGGATGCGCCGACCGAGGAGCAGGCCGAGGAGGCGCTGCGCGAGCTGGAGCTCACGGCGCGCCTGGCCGAGCTCGATCGTACGATCCGCGCCCTGGAGCGCGAGCGCGAGCGCTTCCTGCGGCTGCGCTACTCGATCCACCTCATCGAGGCCGAGCTGCTGCACCTGCGCTCCGAGCGCGCCGAGGTGCGCTACGAGCTCCGCGCGCGGCGGGCCACGGTCCTGCCGGAGCGGCCACGCCGCCGCCCGGCGTCGCGGCTGCGGCTGGCCGGCGTCGCGCTGGCGGCCCTCGCGGCGCTCGGCGTGGCGGCCATGGCCTTCCGCGCCCACGGCGACGGGCCTGGACCGTCCGCGGCTCCGGCCACTGTCACGCCGCCGGCCGCGCTGGCCTCGCCCACCCCCGCGGCCAACACGGCGGCCGCGCCGGCGCCGGCAGCGCCGGCGGCCGCCATGCCGTCCCCAATCCCTACCCCGGCGGTAGCGCGCTACGCTGTGGTCGCAACCGAGCAGCTCAACGTGCGTATCGGACCGGGCTTGCAGTACGCCATCCGCCGCGCCGTGCCGGCCGGCACCGTGCTGCGCCTGCTGCGCCCCCGCGCGGACGATGGCGGCGACATCTGGTGGGAGCTGGAGCAGGGCGGGTGGGTCCACGGCGGCTACTTACAGTTCGCCGCCTCCGAGGACGAGGCGCGCGCCTACGCGGAGCGCGCGCCGTGACGCTCGCCGCCGGCGCGAGGCCGGCCGCGGCCGCGCTCGGCCGCCGAGCCGCCTCTGCCGCGGACCGCACGCCGTGACGGCCACCTGGCGGGTCGAGCTGCACTGCCACAGCTTCTACTCGGCCGACTGCGCGATGACGTTCGATGACCTCATCGGCGTGGTGCGGCGGCAACGCCTCGACTGCCTCGCGCTCACCGACCACAACCGCCTGGCCGGGGCGCTGGAGCTTCGGCGGATCGCGCCCTTTCCGGTGATCGCCGGGCAGGAGATCCGCACGACCGAGGGCGAGATCATCGGCCTCTTCCTGCGCGAGGAAATTCCACGCCGGCTGACGCCCGAGGAGACCATCGCGCGCATCCGCGCGCAGGGCGGCGTCGTGTACGTGCCCCACCCGTTCGACAGCTTCCGCGGCTCGCGCCTGGCCCCGGCGGCGCTCGCGCGTATCGTCGAGCAGGTGGATGTGCTGGAGGTCTGGAACGGCCGCGCGCTGTGGCCGCTGGACAACCTGCGCGCGGCGCGCTTCGCGGCGCGGCACGGCCTGCGCCAGGCGGCGGCCAGCGACGCGCACACGGTCGGCGAGGTCGGGCACAGCTACGTCGTCGTCCCGCCGTTTCACGACGCGCCGTCGTTCCTCGCGGCAATGGCGCAGGCGCGGCTGGTGCGGCGCGTCGCCCCGCCGTGGGTGCACCTGGCGAGCCGCTGGGCCAAGATGCGGCGACGGGTCGGGGCGCGGCACACGCCGTGAGCGTGCCTCGGGAGGCCAAGGGGGAGTCCGGAGGGGGCGATTTCCCCTCTGGCGGGGTTTGGGGCGTCCTCTAGAATCGGAGTGGGGTCGCACGCCTCGGCCCACGCGCGAGCACGCCGCCCTACATGCGCTCCGGAGCGCTCACCCCCATGAGGCCGAGCGCGTTCGCCAGCGCCGTCTTCGCCGCCTGGACGAGGGCGAGGCGCGCGCGGCTCAGCGGCACGTCGTCGCTGACCACGCGGCAGTCGCGGTAGAAGCCGTGGAAGACGGCCGCCAGCTCCTGCGCGTAGTACGGCAGGTGATGCGGCGCCAGGTCGCGCGCCACCACGGCGACGATCTCCGGCAGCTCCAGCATCTTGCGGATCAGCGCAAACTCCGGCGGCGCGGTCAGCAGCGACAGGTCGGGCTCCCCGCGCAGCAGGTCGGCCGGCGGCCGATGCTCGCCGCCCTCCTCGGCCTCGCCGGAGGCGTAGCGCAGGATGCTGGCGATGCGCGCGTGGGCATACTGCACGTAGTAGACCGGGTTCTCGCTCGACTGCTGCTTCGCCAGCTCGAGGTCGAAGTCCATCGGGCTGTCGGCGGCACGGGCGAGGAAGAAGAAGCGACAGGCGTCGGCGCCGACCTCGTCCAGCACCTCGCGCAGCGTGATGATGTCACCGGCGCGCTTCGAGACGCGGACGACCTCGCCGCCGCGCTTGAGCGTGACGAGCTGGTAGATGAGAATGTGCAGCCGCTGCGGGTCGAGGTCGAGCGCGTTGATGGCCGCCTTCATGCGCGGGACGTGGCCCTGGTGGTCGGCGCCCCACAGGTCGATCACCCAGTCGAAGCCGCGCTCGGCGAGCTTGTCCCAGTGATACGCGATGTCCGAGGAGAAGTACGTCGGGACGCCGTTGCTGCGGATGAGCACGTTGTCCTTGTCTTCGCCGAGCGCACTGCTGACGAACCAGGTAGCCCCCTCGCGCTCGGCGATGTAGCCGCGCTCGCGCAGGCGGGCGATGGCCGCCTGGACCGCGCCGCGCTCGTAGAGGCTTTGCTCGCTGTACCAGCGATCGAAGCGCACGCCTAGCCGCGCCAGGTCCTCGCGCGCCTCGGCGATCATCTGTCGGATGGCGCGGTCGCCGAGCTCGCGCGTGGCCTGCTCGGCCGGCAGATCGAGGTAGCCGGGGCCGACCTCGGCGGCCAGCTCGCGCGCCAGGTCGGCGACGTATCCTCCGTAGTAGCCGTCGGGCGGCAGCGTCGCCGCGCGGCCCAGGGCCTCGAGGTAGCGCGCGTAGACCGACTGGTAGAAGGCCTCCATGCGGCTGCCGGCGTCGTTGACGTAGTACTCGCGCTGCACGTCGTAGCCGCAGGCGCCGAGGACGGCCGCCAGACAGTCGCCGAGCGCGGCACCGCGCCCGCCGCCCACGTGGATCGGCCCGGTCGGGTTGGCGCTGACGAACTCGACCTGCACGCGCACGCCGCGGCCAAGGTCCACGGCCCCGAAGCGCGGGCCGAGGCGCGTGATCTCGGCCACCTGCTCGCGCAGCCAGGCCGGGCTGAGCCAGAAGTTGACGAAGCCCGGCGGGGCGACCTCGACGCGCTCGACCAGCGGGCTGGACGGCAGGCGCGCCGCAATGCGCGCGGCGATCTCCAGCGGCCGCCCACGCGCCGCGCGCGCCAGCTTGAGCGCGACGCTGCTGGCGTAGTCGCCGTGCTCCGGCCGCTGCGGCCGCTCGACCGGAATCTCGCCCACGCTCACGGCGGGCAGGTCGCCGCGCGCCTGCGCGTCTTCGAGCGCCGCGTGCAGGAGCGCGGCCAGGTCGTCGCGAATCACCAGGCGATCTCCCCTTCCCTCGGCCAGCCATTATACCGTACAATGGCGACGCACCGTCGTGGGCCGCGGCCAGCGGCAGCGCTCGGTGCGCCGGCCCTCCGAGAGGCGGCCGAAAACAGACGAGCATCTTGGCGCACCATCGCGTACTTGGCTCCTGTATACTGCGCTTGTGCGGCCATCCTGCGTGTCCCGTGCGTTGCGGATAGCATGCTGCAAGAAAGGACCGGCGATGCGCGCGCTGCGTCCCCTGGCTCGCGCGCTCGTCGTGTCCCTTGGGTGGCTCGCTATCGCCGCTTCGTTGGCCTCGGGAACAGGCCGAGTCTGGCGTGACCGGACAACGGGAGACAGCTCGTGAGCGCGGACGCGGGCAGGGTGATCGGGCGCTACCGCCTGCTGCGTGAGGTGGCGCGCGGCGACGTCGCCGTCGTCTACCTCGCGCAAGACCCCCAGCAGAATCGCCAGGTGGCGCTCAAGGTGCTCGAAGTGAGCCCGAGCATGCCCAAGGCGGCGGAGATGGCCCAGCGCTTCCGCCGCGAGGCCGCCGCGCTCGCGCGCCTGGCCGGGCATCGGCACATCGCCGCCATGTACGACGTCGGCCAGGCCGAGAACGTCGTCTACCTGGCGATGGAGTTCATCGACGGCGCGAGCCTGGACCGGCGGCTGACGGGGCCGCTTGATCCGCCGCTGGCGGCGCGCGTCGCCGCGGCCGTCGCCTCGGCGCTCGACGCGGCGCACGGCGCCGGCATCCTGCACCGCGACGTCAAGCCGGCCAACGTCCTGGTCGCGCGCGACGGGCGCATCGTGCTCACGGACTTCGCCCTGGCGGCGGCGCTCGCGGAGCAGGGTAGCCTGACCAAAGCCGGGACGGTCATCGGCACCCCGGCCTACCTCGCGCCTGAGATCGTTCGCGGCGGGACCGCCAGCCCGGCCACCGACCAGTATGCCCTGGCGGCCCTCGTCTACGAGATGCTGAGCGGCCAGCAGCCGTTCCGCGGCGAGAACGCCATGGCCGTGCTGCGCGCGCACGTGC
>JACQUS010000281.1 GCA_016210125.1 Chloroflexota bacterium
GCCGACGCAGAAGGCCTCGTCCGCTAGGCGGACGTGCAGCGCCTGGCGGTCGGCCTCCGAGTACACGGCGACCGTGCCTAGGCCGAGCTGCCGGCAGGCGCGGATGATGCGTACGGCGATCTCGCCACGGTTCGCGATCAGGACCGTCTTGAACGGCGTCTTCACAGCGGAAGGTTCCCGTGCTTCTTCGGCGGATTCGTATCGCGCTTGCTGCGCAGCATGGCCAGCGCAGTGACCAAGCGCGGTCGCGTCTCGTGCGGCTCGATCACGTCGTCGATATAGCCGCGCCCCGCGGCGACGTACGGGTTGGCGAAGCGCTCGACGTACTCGGCGACGAGGCGCTTGCGCTCGGCCTCGGGGTCGGCGGCGTCGGCGATGGTATCGCGAAAGATAATGTTCACCGCGCCTTCCGGCCCCATCACGGCGATCTCGGCCGTCGGCCAGGCGAGGTTGATGTCGCCGCGAATGTGCTTCGACGACATTACGTCGTAGGCCCCACCATAGGCTTTGCGCAGGATGACGGTGACCTTCGGCACCGTCGCCTCGCAGTAAGCATAGAGCAGCTTGGCGCCGTGGCGGATGATGCCGCCGTGCTCCTGGCCGACGCCGGGCAGGAAGCCCGGCACGTCCACCAGGGTCACCAGCGGGACATTGAAGCAGTCACAGAAGCGCACGAACCGTGCGCCCTTGGTCGAGGCGTTGATGTCGAGCACGCCAGCCAGCACCGCCGGCTGCTGCGCGACGACCCCGACGGGGCGCCCGGCCAGGCGCGCGAAGCCGACGACGATGCTCTCGGCCCAGTGCTCGTGCACCTCGAGGAAGTCGCCATGGTCGACGATGCGGCGGATGACCTCACGCACGTCGTAGCTCTTCGTCGCTTGTGCCGGCACGAGGTGGTCGAGCTTCGGATCCATGCGGTCCGTGGGATCGTCGCAAGGAACGGCCGGCGGGTCCTCAGCGTTGTTCGAGGGTACATAGCTGAGCAGTCGGCGTACGAGGTGCAGGCACTCGGGCTCGCTGTTGGCGGCGAAGTGCGCCACGCCGCTGACGCTGTTGTGCACCATGGCCCCGCCGAGGTCCTCGAAGCTGACCTCCTCGTGGGTGACCGTGCGCACGACCTCCGGCCCGGTGACGAACATATAGCTCGTCTCCTTGACCATGGCGATGAAGTCGGTCATGGCCGGGGAGTAGACGGCGCCACCGGCGCACGGGCCGAGGATGGCCGAGATCTGCGGAACGACACCCGAGGCCATCACGTTGCGCAGGAAGATGTCCGCGTAGCCGGCGAGGCTCGTGACGCCCTCTTGAATGCGCGCCCCGCCCGAGTCGTTCAGCCCGACGACCGGCGCGCCGACCTTCATCGCCAGGTCCATGATCTTGCAGACCTTCTCGGCGTGCGCCTCGGAAAGCGAGCCGCCGAAGACCGTGAAGTCCTGCGAGAAGACGAAGACCAGGCGGCCGTCGATCTGCCCATAACCGGTGACGACGCTGTCGCCGAGGTATCGTTGGTTCGCCAGACCGAACTCGGCACAGCGGTGCGTCACGAAAGGGTCTAGCTCGGTGAACGTGCCCGGGTCCAGCAGCAGGTCCAGCCGCTCGCGGGCCGTTAGCTTCCCGCGCGCGTGCTGCTGCTCGATGCGCCGCGGCCCGCCGCCGAGGCGTGCTTCCTCGCGCAAGGCGCGCAGTCGGGCGATCTGCTCCTCGATGCCCGACCCGATCTCGGTCTTCTTAGCCACCCACTCTTCTCCATAGCTCCCGACACCGTGATCCTCAACGAGAACGAGTATACGCCCACCCACGTAGGGGCGAGCCGGCGGCTCGCCCCTACACATCGCTCTTTACGCGTGGGAGTACAGCCGCCGCCGCTTGACCCTCACCGCCGGCGCTCCCTCTCCTCGCATAGGGGAAGGCGAGCGCGGAGAGGTCCGTCTTACACCAGCTCGAAGCTCGCGGCGATGGCCCCGCCACCGCCCAGGCACAGCGCCGCCAGCCCCCGTCGGCCACCGCGGCTGCGCAGCGCGTGGAGCAGCGAGACGACGAGGCGCGCGCCCGTCGCGCCGATCGGATGGCCGAGGGCGATGGCCCCGCCGTTGACGTTGAGGCGGCTCCAGTCCCAGTGCAGCTCGCGGCCGTTCGCCAGGACCTGCGCCGCGAACGCCTCGTTGATCTCCAAGAGGTCGAAGTCGTCCAGCCGCAGGCCGGTGCGGTCCAGCAGACGCTGAATCGCACGCGGCGGTGCGGCGAACAGCATCTTCGGCTCCAGCGAGGCCGAGGCGTAGCCCGTAACGCGTGCCAGCGGCTGGAGGCCATAGCGCTCGACAGCCTCGGCGCTGGCCACCACCACCGCTGCCGCGCCATCGCTCAGGCCCGGCGCGTTGCCGGCGGTCACCGTGCCGCCCGGCGCGAAGGCCGGCTTGAGCCGCGCGAGCGCCTCCAGCGTCGTCTCGGCTCGCGGCGTCTCGTCCGTCTCGACGCGCACCGAGCTACCCCGCTGCGCGACATCCACGGGCACGATCTCCGCGCGGAAGCGGCAAGACGCGACCGCCGCCGCGGCGCGCTGCTGGCTGCCCAGCGCGTACTCGTCCTGCTCGGCCCGGCTGACGCCGAAGACGGCGGCGATATGCTCGGCTGCCATGCCCATGTGCCACTGCTCGATCGCGCACCACAACCCATCGTGGACCACTGCGTCGACGATCTGCCCGTCGCCGAGACGGTAGCCCGTCCGGGCCTGGCGAAGCAGGTACGGCGCCTGCGACATGCTCTCCATGCCGCCGGCGAGGATGAGGTCGGCGTCGCCGGCGCGAATCGCCTGCGCGGCGAAGCTCATGGCTTTGAGGCCCGACCCACAGACCTTGTTGACCGTCACCGCCGGAACCTCGACCGGCACCCCGGCGCCCAGCGCCACCTGGCGCGCGGGTGCCTGGCCGACGCCCGCGGACACGACGTTCCCGAAGATGACCTCGTCCAGCTCGCCGCCCTTCAGGCCAGCGCGGTCGAGCGCGGCCCGCGCGGCGACGGCGCCGAGCTGCGGCGCCGTGAGGCTGGACAGAGCGCCCAAGAAGCGACCCATCGGCGTCCGGGCCGCGCCGCAGATGTAGACCAGGCGACCCACCCGTATGCTCCTACTGTTATCGGCTGCCGAGCGCTGCACCTTCCGTGTGACAGCCGTGTCGCTGGCGTCACTATAGCACAGCCGCTCCGCCCCCGGCAC
>JACQUS010000282.1 GCA_016210125.1 Chloroflexota bacterium
CCGTTCTTGGACGACCTCTGGGTCGAGCGGCTGCGGTCGCGCGTGGTGTGGGCGATCGTCGAGCCGTCGGCCGAGGCCCGCGGCGTTGCCCACCCAGACAGCGGCGAGCGCCAGGCACGCGCACTTGCCGTCTATGGCTGGCCGCCGCTTCAGCCGGCCCCCGGCCGGATGCCGCTCTGGCGGCCGCCGCCGGCCGACGTCCTGGCCGAGCCCGTGCGCTATCCGGCGGCCGCCGCCAGCAGTCGCCGCAGCTTCGCGCAGGCGGTGCTCCTCGAGCGCCGCGTGCAGATGGAGCGCCACGTAGCCGCTGCGCTCGACGTGCTGTTTGAGCAGGTCCGCCACGCCGCCGACGGTGGGGGAGCGCCGGCGATGCCGCTGGTGTGCGTTGTCGGTGCCCTGCGCGAGCCCCTGTCCAGCGTGGCCCTCTGGCCGCTGCTTCGCCTGATGCGCGCGTATCTGGCCACGCGCCAGCTCCCCGACGCGACGACGATCGCCCTGCTCAACACCGCCGAGTCGGATAGCGCCGGGGACGACGAGCGGCGGCGCGCCACGGCCTGTGTCTATCAGAGCCTACGCGAGCTGGAGGTGATCTGGCGCCAGGGCGACGCCGCTGGCGACGTCATCGCCACGTGGCTGAATGACCCGGCCTGGCGCGCGCGCCTGGCGGAGTGGCCCAGCGAGTACACGTACCTCGTCGGCCGGGAGGATACGGCAGGTGGCGTGCTGGCTGACGACGCCGTGACGGCGGCCGCCGCCAGCGCGCTCGACCTTCTGGCGCGGCCGGGCGCTCAGGAGGCGATCGACGAGGGACTCGGGGCGCTGCGGCGCGAGCAGCTCGCCGCAGCGCCGTTCAGCAGCCTCGGTGCCGCCAGCCGCGCTGTGCCCATGGCCGATCTGGTGGCTGCGCACGCGACAGAGCTCTCGCGGCGGCTGATCGAGGCCGAGGTGCTGCCCGAGCTCGACGGCGACGAGATCGCCGACCTGTGGCGCCAGGCCGACACGTTCCTCCGCGCCCACCTCTCCCCTTCCTCGCTTTTTGACCTTTTCGCCGCGCCGTGGGTTGGGCGCGCCGAGTGGTCGCGCGACGACGCGGCGCCGCCAGCTGTGGAGCGCTTCGGCCCGGATATCGAGCCCTGCGCCCTCGAAGGTGTGTCGCTGGAGGACGTCATCCCCCACGTCTACCGCTGGCGCGACCGCGCGCGCGTCGTGGTGCATCCCGCGGTGCTCGATGAGCTGCCGACCGGGCCGTACCGCGACTGGCTCGCCGAGCAAACCGGCCGCACCGTCGAGGAGCTCGACGGCGACTGGCGCTCGCGCCTGATCGAGCTGCGCGATCGCTGGCATGAGCAGGCGCTCCGCGCGCTCAACGAGCGCGTCGCGCGGCTCATCGCCGATGCGCGAGATCTGCGTGGGCTGCGACGGGCCGAGTGCTTCCTGGCGCGCCTGCTGGACCGTGTCGACGAGATAGCGACGCGCGCGCCCCTGGCCGTCGAGCGCCCCGTTGTATGGTCGCTGGCGGCCGAGCCGCTGGCCGAGCGCCTGCGCCGCAACGTCGACAGTGCGCCCTTGCCGGCGGCCATCGCCGGGCGCGTGGTGCTGCTAGTCGGCGTGGTGGTCGGCTTGCTTTGGAGTGCGCTTCCAGCGATGCTCGGGCCGATGGCCCTGGTCGGCCCGCGGGGCGCGCTGATCTTCTGGCTGCTCGTGCTCGCTGCCGCCGTGCTCGCCCAAGCTGCTTGGCACGTGTACATGGAGTGGTTCATCGCCCGCCGCTGCCGGCAGCTCGCCGCGCTCGCCGAGGCCGATGTGCGGCAGTGGATCGTCTACGTGCTGTGGCCCTGGGCCACCTGGCCGCATCGAGAGCACCGCGCCGACGAAGAGTGTGAGCGCCTGGACGCCGACGGCCCGCGCCTGCGCGAGCGCCCGAGTCTACGCGCGGCGGTCTCAGCGCGCCTGGTGCGGATCGTGCTCACGCTTGAGCATCTCGCCACTCTACCTCGGCAACGCTGGCCGGGCGCGTCGACCGGCGCTGCGCTGCCGGTGCGGGAGCTCGTCTGCCCGCCGGCGCTCGCCGAGGCGCTCGCCGCGGCGACCGAAGCGCTGCACGGCGAGCTGGCGAAGGCCGGGGTCTTCGCGCCCCTGGCGCCGTTGGTCGCCGGCGCGCTCGGCGCGTCGGACACATGGGCGGCGCGACGGGGAGCCGACGTACGGGCCGATGCGGTCGCACTCCTGCTGTTCCGCGAGCTGGGCGACGCCAGCCACCGTCGCCTGGGCGAGGTGCTGCAGGCCCGCGGCATGCGCCTTGACCTCAGCGCCGATGGCAGCGCAGCGGCGATGCTCGATGCACTCGCAGCCCGCGCGCGGCCGCTCGTGCGCTTCTGGCTCGAGGGGCTGCCCGAGCGCGACCTCGTCGTCGAGCAGCACATCGTCGGCCTTGCCGACCGCGAACTGGAGCGTGATATCGCGGCTCTCGAATGGGCCCAGGCGACGCTCGTCGCGACGGGCAATTCCCTGGAGGCGTGCTGGATGCGCACGCTTCACGGCCTGACGGCCGTGGACACTGTGGCGGCGGTGATCGGCCGGGAGCAGGCAGCCTCTCTCTCCGCCGAGGAGCGGCGTGGCCTCTCCCTGGCTGCCGCGCCGGAGGAGGAAGCGGATGGGTAGCCCGCTGTGGAGCAGGCACACCTTCGTCGCCGCGTGCCTGATGTTCGCCGCCCTCGATGCTTTCTGGAAGGGTCTGGCGCTGCCCGTGCTGCTGCTCGAGCCGATCGCGCTCGGCCCGCTGCTGATCCCGGCGCTCCAGTGCCCGCGGTGGCTGCTGTCGCTGGTGTTGGGAATCGTGGTCTTCGCCGCGTGCCACCTGCTGGCGGCGGTCGCCGACGCGCTGCTCGACCTGCGCTACTTCACGCGCTGGTATCCGGCGCTGGCTGATCGTCGGGGGACGCTGGCGCTCGACCTCGCGCTGCTGGGCCTCGTGGTGCTCGGCGGGCTGTGGCTCCGGCTTTCGTATCCCGAGGCACTGGACTGGCGCTTCGGCGGTCCGGCTGTCGCGGCGCTGCTGGCGCTCGCCGCCGTCTGGAC
>JACQUS010000283.1 GCA_016210125.1 Chloroflexota bacterium
CCGTCGAGCACGAAGCCGGCGACGCCGATGAGCACCATGCCGACCATCACGTCGCTGAGCTCGAAGAAGACGACGCTCTGCGTGATGAGGTAGCCGAGGCCGGCCTTGGCTCCGAAGATCTCGGCCGCCACGACGGCGCCCCAGGCGTTGCCCAGGGCGATGCGCAGGCCCATGAGGATGCCCGGCATCGCCCCGGGCAGGACGACCTCGCGATAGACGGCGAAGTCGCTGGCGCCCAGCGTGCGCACGGCGTCCATCTGCACCGTCTCGACCTCGCGCACGGCCGCCGTCGCAGCGAGCACCGTCGGGTAGAAGGCGGCGAGAAAGACGATGAACATCGGACCGCCGAAGCCGAAGCCGAAAAGCAAAATGGCCAGCGGGATCCAGGCCACCGGGCTGATCGGCCGCAGGAAGTGCACCACCGTGCCGACGCTCTCCTCGATGGCCCGCCACGAGCCCATGGCCAGGCCGATCGGGATGCCCAGCAGCGTCGCTAGCCCCCAGCCGGCCAGGATACGCGTGATGCTCTGCACGCCGTGCTCGACCAGCGTGCCGCTGGCAGCCATGGCCCACGTCTCGCCGACGACCTTGCTCGGCCGCGGGAAGAGGTCGGGGTCGCCGACCGGGATGCTCTGCACGATCTCCCAGAGCATGAAGAGCGCCACCACGACGCCGACGCGGTAAGCCAGGGCGCCCCAGAAGGCCAGCCTACCAGCCATGGCTCACCGTCCTCGCTCGGCGAGCGCCTCGCGCGGCCCCTGCCAGGCCAGCAGCCGGCGCTGCATGGCCAGGTAGCCACGGTCGAGGGCGAAGTTCACCAGCCCCACGGCGATCATGCCGGCCATCACCTCCGGCATCTTCGTCGCGTCGCCGTGATACCTGATGAGGAAGCCGAGGCCGCCGGTGGCCCCGAACATCTCGGCGGCAATCACGCTCCACCAGCCGATAGTCAGCCCAACACGCACGCCGGTCAGGATGCTCGGCACCGCGCCAGGCAGGACGACGTCGCGCATGATCGTGCGGTCGTCGGCCCCCAGCGTGCGCAGCGACTGGATGTAGACCGGGTTGACGGTGCGCACGCCGTGCATCGTGGCGATGGCCACCGGGAACAGCGCGCTCAGCGTGACGATGAAGACGGGGCCGGTGAACGCCACGCCGAACCAGGCGATGGCTAGCGGCACCCACGCCAGGCCGGGAATGGTGCGCAGGGCGCGGACGACGAACTCGATCGGGAAGGCCCACAGCGGGTACCAGCCGACGAGGTAGCCGGCCGTCACGCCGACGGCGATGCCCACCGCCAGCCCGGCCAGCACGCGCGCGATGCTCAGCGCCGCCGACATGGCGAGCTGGAGCTGCAGGTTGTGGCGGGCGAACTCGCTCCAGTCGGCCGTCATCTCTAGGAACGTCTGGAACACGATGCCCGGCGGAGGCACGATCTGTGGGCGGACGAGGCCGGTGGCCGAGGCCAGGTGCCAGATCAGCACGAAGACGGCCAGCGCCCCGGCGCGGCGCAGGAGCGTGGGGCCGACGGCCAGGCCCACGCGGGCCGGGCCGGCCGCCACCACGACGGCCGGTCGCCCCCCGCCGCCGACGCGCTTCAGCATAGGCCTCCGCCCTGGCGGCACGTGGCCGTGCTGGCCTCGCGCCGCGCTGCTAGCATTGTATAATATAGGCTACTAGCCGTGTCCACCATAGCTCTTGGCGTACGTGCGCAGGTGGAGCAGTCCAGCTCAGTCGGCGGCGCACGCGCCGCGGGCTCTGCGCCGCCGCTGCGGGGTGGCGGCCGCGCCCCACTCGCCGGCCTAGTGCGCGCTAACACGCGGCGCCAGCGCATGATCCTGGCCGCGAATATCGCTTACGACAACCCACTATTCGACGCGTTCCACTCGCGTCAATGACCGAGAAGCCCGTCTTAGAGTGACGGGCATCACTAGAATCGCGTATCACCGGTCATAGCGCGCTGCATACGACGCTTTGCCGCCGTCTTTAGGCGGGCGCTTCTTGACTTCATATGCACACGGTGGTAAGAGTAGAGAATCGCACGCCGAGGTCAGCGAGACCGGGCGGGGAGGGACAACGATGCACGGGTCCGTCGTAGCGTTCATCGCCAGCATCGCGGCCGTCGCGCTGGTTGCCTGCGCCAGCCCAGCGCCAGCGCCAGCGCCAGCGCCGGCCCCCGCGCAGCAGCCGAGCGCACCGGCGCCGGCGGCGGCCCCTGCGCCGGTGAAGCCGGCCGAGGCTCCGGCCAAGGCTGCGCAGGCTCCGGCAAAGCCGGCGCAGCAGCCGGCCAAGCCCGCCGCCGGCGGCGAGGCCAAGGTGATCACCTTCGCCGGCGTGAACGCGCTGACCGCCCAGTCGGCGCCCTTCGGCACGCGCACGCAGCACGGCGCGGAGCTGGCGGCGAAGCTGGTCAACGAGGCCGGCGGATTGACCGACTCGTGCGGCAACAAGTACACCGTGCGCGTCACGCGCGGCGACATGGCCAACGACCGTAACCAGGCCATCGCCCTGATGCGCGGCGCGGCCGACAGCAAGGACGTCCTGGCCGTCGTCGGTCCGACGCCGTCGGTAGGCCTGGTGGCCATGATCCCGGTCGCCGCGCAGGTCAAGATGCCGATGCTCGGCATGGGCGTCGCGCCGGTCAAGGAGTGGAACCCATACGCCTACCGCGCGACGTTCACGGTGGAGATCGCCGACACGGCGCTGCTCAAGAAGCTGCACGAGAAGTTCAAGCTCGACAAGCTCGCTATCCTCTACGACCAGACGCAGGACATGCAGGCCGCCTCGTCGAAGGTCGTCCAGGACAAGGCCAAGGAGATCGGCTACCAGGTCGTCGCTGCCGAGGCATTCCGCGCCGGCGACCAGGACTTCACGACGCAGCTCACCAAGATCAAGGGCACCGGCGTGCAGTGGGTGGGCATCCTGGCGGCGACGCCCGAGCTGGCGAAGGTCAGCCGGCAGATGCGCGACCTGGGCATCAAGGCCAACATCTTCACCGGCTCGTCGACGTTCCAGGACCCGGTGGCCTGGGACCTCTCGGACGGGGCTATCAAGGACGGCTACACCTGGTCGCCGTTCGACATCAACAGCAAGGACCAGAAGATCCAGGACTTCGTCAAGGCCTACAAGGCCAGCTTCGCCGACGAGCCGACCGTCCAGGCGGTCTGGGGCTACGACGCCATCCTGGTGGCGCTCGACGCCGTGAAGCGCTCCTGCTCGAACACCGATCGCGAGAAGTTCATCGCCGCGCTCGGCAAGACCGCCTACCAGGGCATCGGCGGCAAGATCACGTTCCAGAACCCGCCGACGGGCGAGAATCAGACCCCGGCCATCGTCGTCACGCGCACGACGGGGCGCGCCGAGTTCGAGGTGGTCAACTGACGTGGCCGCGGGCGACGCGCCGGCCATGCTCGTCGCCGACGGGGTGAGCCGGCGCTTCGGCGGGCTGCAGGCCCTGGCCGATGTCAGCTTCACAGTGGCGCAGGGTGCCGTCACGGCCATCATCGGGCCGAACGGCGCCGGCAAGACGACGTTGTTCAACGTCGTCTCCGGCATCCTGAAGCCCTCGGGCGGGCGCGTGCTCTTCGAGGGCACCGACGTGACCGGCTGGCCGCCGCAGCGCATCGTCGCGCTCGGCGCGGCACGCACGTTCCAGAACATCCAGCTCTTCCGCTCGCTGAACGTCGTCGAGAACGTCATGGTCGCGCGCTACTGCCGCTCGCGGTCGGGCGTGCTCGACGCCATCTTCGGCCTGCGCCAGGACCGCGAAGACCGCCGCCGCATGCTGGAGGTCGCCGACCACTGGCTCGGCTGGGTCGGCATCGGCGACAAAAGCGCGCTCATGCCCAGTGAGCTGCCCTACGGCGACCAGCGGCGGCTGGAGATCGCCCGCGCGCTGGCCACCGAGCCGCGGCTGATCATGCTCGACGAGCCAACGGCCGGCATGACGGCCGTCGAGGCGCAGGAGCTGATGGCCTTGGTGCGGCGGCTGACCGAGATTGGCAAGACGATCCTGCTCATCGAGCACAACATGAACGTCGTCATGGCCGTCTCCGATCGCATCATCGTGCTGAACTTCGGCGAGAAGATCGCCGAGGGCACGCCGGAGGAGATCCGCGCGCACCCGCAGGTCATCGAGGCCTATCTGGGGTCGGAGGCGTGAGCGCGCTCTTGGAGGTCGCTGGCCTCGAGGTGGCCTACGGCGCGGTGCGCGCGGTCAAGGGCGTGGACCTCGTCCTGCACGCGGGCGAGATCCGCGTCATTCTCGGGGCCAACGGCGCTGGCAAGACGAGCATCCTCAAGGCCATTTTCGGCCTGGTCAAGCCGAGGGCCGGGCGGATCGCCTTCCAGGGCCAGGAGCTGCGCGGCTTGGAGCCGCACGAGGTCGGTAGCCGCGGGGTGGCCTGGGTGCCGGAGGGCCGGCAGATCTGGGCCACGCTGACGGTGCGGCAGAATCTCGTGATGGGCGCCTTCGTCAACAACAAGCGGGCGGCCGTCGAGCGGCGTATGGCGGAGCTGTTCGACCGCTTCCCGATTCTGGCCGAGCGCCGCAGCCAGCTCGCCGGCTCGCTCTCCGGCGGCGAGCAGCAGATGCTGGCCATCGCCCGCGCGCTGATGGCCGAGCCGAAGCTGCTGCTGATGGACGAGCCGTCGCTGGGGCTGGCGCCGCTGATCATTCGGCGCGTCTTCGATCTGGTGCGCGAGATCAACGCCAGCGGTATCAGCATCCTTATGGTCGAGCAGAACGCGCGCCAGTCGCTGCGGGTGGCCAACTGGGCCTACCTGCTGGAGAACGGGGCCATCGCCGGGAGCGGGTCGCCCGCGGCGCTGGCGAGCACCGAGGAGATCCGGCGCGTGTACCTGGGCGGGTAGGCGCGCGCTCACGCCCGGCCCTCTTCGCGCGGCAGGGTGGGACGAGGCAAACGGCATAACGGCACATAGCATAACGGCACATAGCATAACGGCACATAGCATAACGGCACATAATAGAGGTAGGCCAGTGGAGCAGCTCATCCAGCACGTCATCAACGGCGCGATGGTCGGCAGCACCTACGCCGTGGTAGCCGTCGGCTTCGCGCTGACCTTCAGCGTCCTGCGCGTCATCAACGTGGCGCACCCCGAGGTCTTCATGCTGGCCATGTTCACTGGCCTCGTGGTCGTCCAGGCGCTGACGCAGAACTTCCTCATCGTGCTGGTCATCGCGGCGACCGCGGCCCTCGTCGCTGGGCTGGCCATCGAGCGCGCCGTGCTGCGGCCGCTGCGCCGAGCCGACCTGCTCATGCCTATGATCGCCACGGCCGGCGTCTCGGTGTTCTTGCAGTACGGGGTCCAGGGCGTCGCCGGGCCCGACGAGCTGCGCTTCCCGCGCATCCTGCCCTTCGCGCCGCTCGAGGTCGGCGCCATCACCGTGACTTCGCTGCAGCTCATCACCTTCGGCATCGCCGTGCTGATCCTGCTCGCCTGCAGTTTCTACGTCCGTCGGACGAGATGGGGCCTGGCGGCGCGGGCGGTCGCCGAGCGGCCGGACATCGCCGCGACCTTCGGCGTCAACGTCAGCCGCGTGGCGCAGATCACGGTCGGGCTCTCGTCGTTCATGGCCGGGGCAGCCGGCGTCGGCATCGCCGTCCTTTACGGCTCGGCCTGGTCGTTCGTCGGGCTGCTCTACGGGCTGAAGTCGTGGGTCTGCATGCTGGTGGCCGGCAATCGCCACATCGAGGCCGTGATGCTGGTGGGCATCATGCTCGGCATCCTCGAGGCGCTGACGACCGCCTACGTCTCGTCGAGCTTCCGCGACGCCGTGGCGTTCGTCGTGCTCATCGTGGTGCTCTACAAGCGCCCGGACGGCCTCTTCGGCTCGTACTCGTACTAGGAGGGGGCGCCGGTGTTGTCCCTCGGCTTCTGGGAGCCGGTCCTGATCCTCGCTGGGCTGAACGCCATCATCGCCATCGGCGTGTACATCACGCTTATGTCGGGGCAGGCGTCGCTGGCCCACGCCGCCTTCGCCGGCATAGGGGCCTATTCGGCTGCCGTCCTGACGACCAACTTCCACGTGCCTTTCCCCCTCGCCATCCTGGCCGGCATGTCGGTGGGGCTCGTGGGCGGCGCGCTGCTCTCGCTGGTGACCATGCGTATGAGCTTGCTGGTCGTGGCCCTCACGACGCTCGGCTTCGGCGAGACGATGGTCGTCATCGCCTTCAACATCGAGTACCTCGGCGGGGCGCAGAGCTTCAGCGGCATCCCCCTGTACACGAGCATCGGCCTGGTTTACGCCGTGCTGGCGCTGGTGCTGTTCGTCGCCTGGCGCTTCGACCACTCGCGCCTCGGGCTGGCGGCTCGGGCGGTGCGCGACAGTAGCGTGACGGCCGCGGCGATGGGCATCAACGTGCCGCTGGTACGCATCCTCACGTTCGCACTCGGAGGGGGAATCGCCGCGCTTGGCGGTGGGCTCTCGGCCCACTACACACTGGTCATCAACCCGGGCGATATGACCTTCTTCGAGTCCTTTCGCTACAAACTCTTCGTCCTGACCGGCGGGTCGTACACCTTCCTCGGCCCGCTGGCCGGGGCGCTGGCACTGACCCTCTTGCCGGAGGCGCTGCGCGTGGCGCTGGCGCTGTCCGACGTGCTCTCGCAGTCGCTGCGCTTCATGATCTACGGCATCATTGTCGTGCTGGTGGTGATCTGGCGGCCGCAGGGGGTCATCACGCGCGTGCCGACCGGCGTGCGGGCGCGCTTCCCATGGCCGGGGCGCCCAGCGGCGCGCGTCTCGCCGGCGGCGAAGGTCGCCGCGCTGGCGGCCGAGAGCCGCGCGGACCGTGCCGACGCGTCGCTCGGCAGCCCAGGGGCCGACCGGCCGTGAGGACGAGACAATGCAGCTCCACGAGCTAACCTCGACCGAGGCCGTGCGCCTGATGCGCGCCGGCGAGATCTCACCGGTCGACCTGGTGCAGGCGCTGCTCGACCGCATCGCCGCGACCGAGCCGCGCGTCCTGGCCTGGGAGGCCGTTGACGCCGACGGTGCGCTGGCGGCCGCGCGGCAACTGGACGCCAAGCGGCGCGAGCGGCCGGCCGCCGACCTACTCTTTGGCCTGCCGATGGGCATCAAGGACGTCATCCACGCGCGCGGCCTGCCGACGACGGCAAACTTCGACCCGTACCGCGGCGCGGCCGTCGGCGAGGACGCCGGCGTCGTCCAGCACCTTCGCGACGCCGGGGCCGTCATCCTCGGCAAGACGGTCACCGTGCAGTTCGCCTGGGGCCTCCACCCGCCGAAAACGCGCAACCCGTGGGACTTCGAGCGCACGCCGGGCGGGTCGTCGTCCGGCTCGGCGGCGGCCGTCGCCGCGCGCCAGGTGCCGGCCGCGCTGGGCACGCAGACCGGCGGGTCGGCGCTGCGCCCAGCGGCCTACTGCGGCGTCGTGGCCATCAAGCCCACCTTCGGCCGCCTGAGCCGCTACGGCATGCTACCGGTGAGCTGGACGCTCGACCACCCAGGCATCATCGTGCGCTCGGTCGCCGACGCCGCGCTGCTGCTCCAGGCGCTGGCGCGCCACGATGCGCGCGACCCGTTCTCGGCGCGCCAGGCGCCGGAGGACTTCGTCGCTGCCGCGCGCGAGCCCGGCCACGCGCCGCGCCTCGGCCTGCTGCGCGACCTGGTCGAGCGCGCCGACCCGCCGGTACGTGTGGCCTTCGAGGCCGCGGCGGAGCGCCTGGCGCGCGCCGGCGCCGACGTGCGCGAGATGCGCCTGCCAGCGCCGCTGGAGCTGTTGCTGGCTGTCTTCTTCCTTATCTCGTTCGGCGAGGGCGCGGCGGTCCACGCCGAGCAGCACGCGCACCTGGCGGAGCACTACTTCAGCGGCCTGCGCGCCAACAGCGAGGTCGGCCAGCTCCTGCCTGCGGCGGCCTACGTCCAGGCGGTGCGCCTGCGGCAGCGGCTGCGCGCGCAGATGGACGCGCTGCTGGTCGGCGTGGACGCGCTGGTCTGCCCGACGGCCAACAACCTGCCGCCCGATCCCTCGTCCACCGGCAACTACGCCTTCCAGACGATCTGGACGCTCTTCGGCTATCCCAGCCTGACGCTGCCGACCGGGCTCGGCCCCGAGGGCCTGCCGCGCGCGCTGCAGGTCGCCGGCCGCCTCTTCGACGAC
>JACQUS010000314.1 GCA_016210125.1 Chloroflexota bacterium
CGTCATCCTAGGGATCGGGCCGGGACAGCGTCGCCACACCGAGCCGTATGGGGCGGACTACAGCCGGCCGGCGAGCAGGTTGGCTGAGGCGCTGGCCATCGTCCGGCTGCTGTGGGAGCACAAGGAGCCCGTCTCCTTCGCCGGCGATTTTTGGCGGCTGCGCGACGCGGTCCTTGGCCTCGATCCCTATCGTGCCGGCCGCTTTCCGCCTATCTGGATTGCGGCGCACGAGCAGAGGACGATGGAGGCAACGGGCCGCTACGGCGACGGCTGGCTGCCGACGTATATGCCGGTGGATGAGTATGGGGAAAAGCTCGCCGCGATCCGCGCCGTCGCCGCAGCCCACGGACGGGACGGGGATGCCATCGTCGGCGGCATGTGGGCGTACTGTGTGCTGGCTGGATCGCACGAGGAGTGTCACCGGCTCCTCGAGCACCCGATGATCAAGACGCTGACGCTCGTCAACTCGTACAAGAATTTCGCGCGCCACGGCGCCGGACACCCGCTGGGCGAGCGCTTCAACGGCATGCGCGATTTCGTGCCCACGCGGTACGATCGCGCGGCGATTGTGCAGGCCGTGGAGCGCGTTCCGCTTGAGGTGGTGCACGAGGTCGTGCTCCACGGCACGCCGGACGAGATCGTCGCCGAGCTCGCCATGTACGCGGCGCGCGGACTGGAGCACGTCATCCTCTGGAACCTGACGCATCTCGCCGACCTCCGTGCCGCGCGCGCGTCGTCCGAGATGGTGGTAGACATCGCTCGGCGCGTGCACCGAAGCGCGCCGAAGCCATAGCCCGCCGGCAGCGACCGCGCGGCGGTCTCGCTGGCTGCGCGAGGCGCTAGCTGAGCCCGAGCGGCTCGGGGGACGCGATGATTACCGCAGATGTGGCCGTCGTCGGCGCCGGCGTGCAGGGCGCGAGCACGGCCTTCGGTCTGACCGAGCGCGGCGTGGCCAATGTCGCCGTGTTCGACAAGGCGTTCGTGGGCGCGGGGGCTACGGGCAAGTCGAGCGCGGTCATCCGCGTCTACGCGCCGAACATGCTGGAAGTCAAGCTGATCTCCGAGAGCTACAAGTGGTTCATGGACTGGGAGAACCGCGTTGGCGGCGACTGCGGCTTCGTGCGCACGGGGTGGCTGCGTATCGTTCCTGAGGGCGAGGTCGCCAAGCTGCGTGGTTGTGTAGCGATGGTACGCAGCGTCGGATTCGCCGCCTACGAGGTGGACGCAACGCAGGTCAAGGAAATCGCCCCGCAGTTCGACGTCAGCGACATCGTGCTCGCCGGCTACGAGCCCGACGCCGGCTATGCCGACCCGTGGTCGGTGACCCAGGCCCTCATGGCTGCAGCGCGACGCCGCGGCGCGCAGCTCTTTCAAGGCGTTGAGGTGCTGAGCATCGAGGTCGAGGGCCGTCGCGTTGTCGGCCTGCAGACGACCGCGGGCGCGGTTTCCGCCCCGACCGTAGTGGTGGCCAACAACGCCTGGGCGCCGCGCCTGCTGGGCACGCTCGGCATCGCCGTGCCCATCGTCCCGACGCTGTACCAGGTCGCCATCTTTCATCGGCCGCCTGAAATCGGGCGCCACGTGTCATGTACGGACGGCAGTCTGGGCATCTATCTCCGGATGGAAGGCCAGCACATGACCCTCGTCGGCACGTCCACGGGTATCGGGCACGTGGATCCCGACAAGGTCCCCGATCACCCCGCTTCGGACTTCTGGGCCGACGTGGCGGAGAGGATCTCGCGGCGCATACCCGCTATGGCCGACGCGACTGGCGGAAAGGGCATGACGGGTATCTACGACATGACGCCGGACCACGAGCCGCTGCTTGGCCCGGTCCCGGGCTACGATGGGCTGTACGTGCAGGCCGGCTTCAGCGGAGCCGGGTTCAAGACCGGCCCGGCCGTTGGCCAGGTGATGGCCGAGCTGATCACCACCGGCGCGAGCACTCTCATCGACTGGCACCTGCTGCGCTTGACACGGTTCGCCGAAGGCAGACCGCTGGTGGGGGACTTCGACCACTTGGTCGCTGCTGATGTGGGCAAGATCCCTTGGCCGTAACGCGCCGCGGTGGCCGGCCGCGCGCCGGCGGCACCCAAAAGTTGGCTATACTCGCTCTATGAACCTCCACCGGCTCCACGTTTTCGCCGCGGTGGTGCGCTGCCGGAGCTACACCTCTGCCGCCGCCGAGCTCGTCATGAGCCAGCCGGCGGTGAGCATGCAGGTGCGCGCGCTGGAGCGCGAGCTGGGTGTGCGGCTGCTGGAGCGCGTCAACGGGCGCATGCAGCCGACCGAGGCCGGCGAAGCGCTCTATCGCGCGGCGGTGCGCATGCTCAACGCCGC
>JACQUS010000064.1 GCA_016210125.1 Chloroflexota bacterium
GCCAAGGATACGTCGCCCGCGGTGCGCTGGCAAGCGCCGCTTCGCGGCTATGACTGCGCGACAAACTCTGACGAAACTCTAAGGCGCAGTTAACACTCTCTTAAGGTTCGGGCACTAGGCTGAGGGTGGAGTAAAGACGCGCAGCGAGGCACGTCCGTGAAGACGATGTGGTCGCGCTTTTGGCGCCGCCTCAGTGCGCCGCAGGCGCCCGTGGTGCTCGCCGTCGCAGTGCTGATACTCCTGACCATCGTTGGGCCGGCCGCCGTACTCACGTCGCCCGACATCGTCGCCGAGCTGATCGACGAGCCTGTGGCCGCGCTGGCGCCCTCGCCACAGGCAAGCGCTCTCCCCGCGCCGACGGCGGCCGAGCTGGCCTCTTGCCAGGTGGACAGCGAGCTACCGCGTGTCGAGCGCCAGCCGCTGCCCAACGCCGCTTCCGGCCAGCTCATCCGCCTCGTGACAGCCGATCATGAGGCCGTCATCGCCTATCACGCCGCGCTGTCCGCCAAGGGCGCAGTGCTCTGGCTGAGCGGAGTGGACGGCGGCCTCGATGGCCCGTTCGAGGGGTTTTACGAGCGCCTCGCCAAAAGCCTGCAGGAGCGCGGCCTGGCCTCGGTGCGCCTCGAGTACCGCAATCCCGGGGATTTGGACCTGTCGGTGCGTGACGCGCTGCTGGCACTACGCTTCCTCGCCGAGGAAGGGCAATGCAACATCGGCGTGGTCGGCTTCTCCTTCGGCGGAGCAGTGGCCATCGAGACCGCGGCCACGCGCCCGCACGTGCGCGCCGTGGCCACCCTGGCGAGCCAGGGAATGGGCACGGATCGCGTGCACGAGATCGCGCCGCGGCCGCTGCTGATCGTGTACCCGGTCGGCGACGAGCTCATTGCGCCAGACGAGGCCTCCGAAGACATCTTCGACCGCGCGGGCGAGCCAAAGGAGCTCGTGCAGTTGGCCTCGAAGGACCACTACCTCGAGGACGTGGCGCCCGACGTCGAGGGCCTCCTGGCGCACTGGCTGCAGACGCGCCTGACCGCCGGCCCACTGCCGGCCGCGGCGCGCTAGCCGCGCGCGGCGCGCTGCCGGATCGCTAGCGCCCAGAGCGCGGCCAGCAGCGCACCGAGCCCGCAGAGGGCGCTGAGCGCCGGGTAGCCGGCCAGGGCGATGGCCAGGCCGCCGACCGTCGTGCCGACGACCAGCCCGGCGTGGTTCGTCATCGCCACAAGCCCCATCATCGTCCCGCGTGCCTGCGTCGTCACCTGCGCCGCCAGGGCCATCATCGGCGCACGGCTGCCGGCGTTGAACAGGCCGAAGAGCGCGCCGAGGGCCACGGAGGCAGCGAGCCCGGGCGCGGCGGCCATCAGCGGCAGCGCGACGAGGGCGGCCGCCGTCTGGCACGCGATCAGCAGGGCCGGCGGTTGCAGCCGGTCTGCGAGCCGCCCGCCGAGCCACGTGCCCACCAGCCCACCCAGCGCCACGAACGGTAGCACCGGCGCTACCGCCGCCGTGGTCATCCCGTAGGACACCATCAGGAAGCTGGCGAAGTAGATGGTGACGGCGGCGTAAGACACCCGCTCGCAGGTGTTGAATGCCAGCAGACGGACCGCTCGCGGATTGCCGAGCAGGATGCGGTAGCTCTCGAGCGCCCCGTCGCCAGCGGCGCCCGAGCGCGGCAGATGCGGAAGCGCGAGCGCGTGCGCCAGGGCCAGCAGGGCGAGGAGCAGGGCCATCGTGGCGAACGACCAGCGCCAGCCGAAGAGGCCGGCGACGAGGGCCATCGCCGGCGTGCCGACGACCAGCGCCAGCGAGAAGCCCGACATGACCCAGCCGAAGTACGTCCCGCGCCGCCGCGCCGGGAACACCTCGCCCGCCGTGGTCAGCACGGCGGGACCGACCAGCGTGCCGGCCACGCCGCCCAGCAGGCGCGCAGCGAAGAGCGCGCCAAACGACGGCGCGAGGGCGCCGAGCGCGGTCGCCAGCGCCATGAGCACCAGGCTGCCGATCAGCAGCGGACGCCGGCCGTAGCGGTCGACGAGCTGCCCGCCGACCGGCGAGCCCAGCGCCCACAGCAGGGACGTGGCCGCGGCGAGCTGCCCGGCTATGGCCACCGACACGTCGAACGCCGCGGCCAGATCGAGCAGCAGCGGCGCGACCATCGCGTTGGTCGTGAAGCCGATGAGCGTCGTGGCGGTGAGCAGCCCGCAGATCAGCCCCGGCCGCGCGGCCACCTTCTCGTCGCGCGCGACGGCCGCGACGAGGCTGGGGTTGCGCTCGCTCTGGCTCGCCGTCGCCGTCGCTCCGATACGCGCGCCGCGGCGCTGCTCGCAGCACCACGGGCTTGCGACGTAGTATCTTGGGACGACGGGGCGCGCGTCAACACGGGTCAGGTGCGCTGGTGTGCCGGCGTCCACCGAGCCGCCCGTGCGCATTCCGCTCGGCCGCGCGCACTCACGTCGTCCCGTGGGCGGACGGCGAGCGCGCAGCAGCCGGCGCTCCAAACGGTTCCGGGTCGGTCGAGCGGGTCGCCGGCGCGAGCACGTGTCCGGGAAGAGCTGCTGTGCTGAGCGCTGCCGAATGCGCCACGCTGCGGGCCGAGGCGCGGCGCGTCCTCGACCGCAATCGCCGCCGTGGCGTCTCGATCTGGGCAGGACGTGCATTCGACTTCGTGTGCCCATCGGTCGCGCAATATCCGTTCCAGTGGCTCTGGGACTCGTGCTTCCACGCCATCGCCCTAGCACGCATTGACGTCGCTCGCGCCTGCCGCGAGCTCCAGGGTCTCCTCGACGCCGCGGCGCCCTCGGGTTTCATCCCGCACATCATCTTCTGGGAGAAAGAGCGTTTCCTGGCGGCGCTGGCGCGCTACAACGTCGTGTTCGGCGGCAGCCATACGACGGCTACAATCCAGCCGCCGATGCTGGCCATCGCCCTTGAGCGCGTGGCCACAGCCGGTGCTCCGGCCGACTGGGTGCGTCGGGCGATACCGCCCGCGGTAGCCTACTGCCGCTGGCTCGCACGAGAGCGCGATCCGGACGGCGACGGCCTCATCGCCATCCTCCAGCCCGACGAGTCGGGCCTCGACGCCGCGCCGCAGTTTGACGCGGCGCTAGGGATGGCACGGCCGGACGAGGCGGCGCTGCGCCAGGCGATGGGCCGGCTCTTCGCCGCCTACGCCCCGCACCGCGGCGACGACCGCCGCTGTCTAGCCCTGGACGTGTTCCACGTCGAGAGCGTGCTGGTCAACGTCATCTGGATCGAGAGCCTGCGCGCCCTGACGCGGCTCATCACGCGGTACGGCCTGCCGCCGGCGCCGGCCGCGGCCGACGAGGCCGGCGGTCACCCCGCGGCCGCAGTCCCCGCGACGCCGCCGGCGTCCGCCGCGCCAACCGCCGACGAGCTTACCGCGCTAGCCGAGCGCGCGCGGACCACGCTGCTGGAGCGCTGCTACGACGCGGCCACCGGCGCCTTCTACGACCTGGTCGGCGTGGCCGAGGAGCCGTCACGCGTGCTGACGGTCAGCTCGCTCATGCCCCTTTACCTTCCCGATCTGCCGCCGGCGCTGGCCGCCCGCTTGGTCCGCGAGCACCTCACGTGCCCGGACCGCTTCTGGCTGCCCTACCCGGTGCCCTCTGTCGCCGCGAGCGAGCCGAGCTTCGAGCCCGACTTCGGCTCCGGACTGGTCTGGCGCGGCCCGACCTGGATCAACACCAACTGGTTCCTGGTCCACGGGCTGCGGCACCACGGCTACGCGGCGCTGGCCGACGAGCTTGCCGAGCGCACGGCGAGCCTGGCCCTGCGCTCAGGGCTGCGTGAGTGCTACGACCCATACACCGGCGCAGGTTACGGCGCGTGCGATTTCGGCTGGTCGGCGCTGGTCATTGACCTGCTGCCGGAGACCGACGACCTGCCGTGAGCGCGC
>JACQUS010000296.1 GCA_016210125.1 Chloroflexota bacterium
CAAGGTCGCCAAGAAGATCGGCGAGGAGGCCGCCGAGGTCATCGTTGCGGCGAAGAACGCCGACCCAGGCCCCATCGCCGCCGAGGCCGCCGACCTGCTCTTCCACCTGCTGGTGCTGTTGGCCGCCGCTGGGGCCAGCCCGGCGGCCGTCTGGCGCGAGCTGGAGGGCCGTCGCGGCGCGCCGCGCCGGCACCGCGGGTCAACGGGCACCTGAGCCTCCTCAACCCTCCGCGTAGCGGCGCAGCACCTCGGATTGCCTGACGGTTACGCTTCGCCCCTTGACCGCGATGACGCGAGCGCGATGGAGGCGGGCGAAAACACGGTTGACCGTCTCGCGTGTCGTGCCGAGCACAAGGGCCATGTCGCCGCGTGAGAGCGCGATATCGACCGCAGGTGGACTCGCTTCCCCGTCCGCCGCTCCGGCGAGCGACTCGAAGAGAAAGGCCGCGATGCGCGAGGAGACCGGCGTTTGCGCCAGGCGGCAGGCAGCTCGCGCGTAACGCCGGAGCATTCCGCGCAGCTCACGATTCACTTGGTAGGCCAGCTCCGGAAAACGCAAGTAGAACTCGTCGAAGATCCCCCTGGGCACAATGAAGACGGTCGCCGCGGTCAAGGCCGTGGCGGTGGACGTGCGTGGGAGACCCGACAGAGTGCTCGACAAACCGAAGACATCGCCGGCCACATACGTCGCTAAGATCTGCTCTCCTCCGAAGCGGTCGGCCTCCGCGATCGCAACGATCCCAGACTTCACCGCGAACACGGCGGCAGACGGATCACCCACGTAAAACGGGTGATGACCTTTCGCATATGTGCGCTCAATAACCGCGGCGGCGAGTCGGCGTATGGCATCCTTCGGCAGTACGCCGAACAGGCGGTGAGCCGACAAGTACGTTTCGAGCGATGCTCCAGTCGTCCGCTCGACGGGCACGCGGTGGGCACGGGCGACCACGGCTCACCTCCTGCGTGTGACGGCGCTCGTCCTCTTCATAATACGACAGCGGTCACCATCTGGAGATGACCACGATCATCGACGTGCGGCGACCCTCGCACTTGACGCCTCGCTGCATAGTGGCCTATTAGAACTATCACGAACAACTAGACGAGCGAAGGGTCGCCGCGTACAGCGTACCAGGCGAGGAGGCAAGGGCATGGCGAGACACCAAGTGTGCCGTTGGTTCGTAGCTCTGTTGGTCACGGCAAGTTTACTCGTCGTCGCCTGCGCGCCCAGTGCATCGCCGCAGGCGCCCGCGCCGCAGCCGCAGCCCGCCGCGCAGAGCATGCCGCCTTCGGCCCCGCCGAGACCAGCCAGCGACCCCGCCGCAAAGGCGCCTCAGCCGGCAAAGCCAGCGCCCTCTTCGGCGCCGGCGACGACCCAGGCGGCGAAGCCGGTAACTCAGCCCATAGAGCTCCGCGCTGGGAGCGGTCAGCCCAAAGGCGACCCCATAGCCGATGCGGTAGACAAGTTCGCTGAGCTCGTGAGCGAGCGAAGCCAAGGCGAGTTGTTCGTGCGCAACTTTAATCAGGCGCTCGGGAGCGAGCAGCAGTTGGCGCAGTCGGTGATGACCGGCAGCGTCGACATGGGCGCGATGTCCAATGGGAACTCCGCGCGCTTCACCGATGGCTGGCTCCTGTATGATCTGCCATTTCTTTTCAAGAGCTACGGCAACATGCTGAAATCGCTCGACGGGCCTCTCGCCCGCAGTGCGATCGAACGATTCGAAAAGGACCTCGGCGTCAAGTACCTGTTCCCTATCAGCCTCGGCTCGGGCCGCGACATCCAAACGCGCAGCAAGCAACTCAAGGCACCGGCCGACATCAAGGGACTCAAGATCCGTGTCATCAGCTCGCCGGTCGACCTGGCGACGTTCAAGGCTTGGGGGGCCAATCCCACGCCCGTGGATTGGTCGCAGACGTTCGTCGGCCTGCAACAGGGCGTCATCGATGGCACCCAGATTACGATCGGTGCGTTCCTGTCCAACAAGATGCAAGAGGTGATCAAATACAATATCCGGTTAGACTACCAGCCCGTCTTCGAGCCGTTCTTCATAAACGCCAAGAAGTTCGCGTCCCTATCGCCCCGACATCAGAGTGCGCTGCTTGAGGCCGCGCAGCAAGCAAAGATCTGGAACCAGCAGGACGCCAGCGGCCGTACGCAGAAAATCGTGCAGCAGATGACGGAGCACGGTGTGCAGGTCTACGTGCCGACGCCGGCGGAGTACGCCCAGTGGGCGTCTATCCGTGAAAAGGTCTGGCAGGATGTCAGCGAGCAGTTGAAGGGCAAGATCGATCTCGACGTAGCGAAGAAGCTCTACGACTCGCAATAGGCTGGCACGAGCGGCGTCGAGTCGACTTCGCTCAGGGCGCGTTGGGAAAGGGGCCGATGACGGAAGCCGTCTGGTCTAGACAGTTCGGCCAGGCCCGTATCACGGTGATTTGTGAGGGCACGGGCTGGTGGCCGCTCGAAAGGGCGCTCGCGGGCGTCCCGGAAGAGCTCTGGCGACCATTGGTGGAGACCGACGGCGAGAATCGCAAGCTTATCAGCTTCAACCTCGTCCACGTCCAGACGCCCGGCGCTTCGATCTTGCTGGACACGGGCTTCGGCGACTTCGATCCGGCCGCACCGAACCAATCGCTCGTGCCGGTCGACCACATGCAGATGACCGGGGGGCTGGACGCCGGCCTGTCCGTTCTCGGCATCGCACGAGGCAATATCACGCACGTCCTGATCAGCCATATGCATGCGGATCATATCGGGGGCGCTACAAGAGTTATCGATGGCCGGAGGGTTCCTGCGTTCCCGAACGCGCGCTACTATGTGATGCAAGACGAGTGGGACCTCGCCGGAACGTGGCACCAGCCACTCGCCTACGTGCCTGAGGTTGCGGAGGCGCAGAAGCAGGCCCTCCTGACTGCTGGCGTGGTCGAGCTTGTGAGAGGTGAGCGCGAGGCCACCGCGGGGATCGAGCTCATCCCGGCCCCGGGCGAGTCGCCCGGCCACGCGATCGTCCGTATCGCCACGGGCGGCACGCCGGTGTACTACCTGGGCGATCTCTTCCACCAGCCGGCCGAGTTCTTGCATATCGACTGGATGCCGCGGTACAAGCACGCGGAGATGCTGATCGCCACGCGTAAGCAGCTCCTGCCGCGGTTCGTTGCGGAGGATGCGTGGCTTATCTTGGCACACGAGCCATTACCAGCGATGGGTCGCGTCGCGCCGGCCGGCGCAGCATACCGCTGGATCCCGTTCAGCGCGTGATCCCGCTCGGCCTCGTTTTGCAGTCTGCGCGGCGAGACCCGCCCTTAGTCCGCTGGTCGCCATCGCCGGGAGGCTGAAGCGCGGACGGCTCTAGGCGCGCGAAAATGGGCGCGCCTCCTGCCAGAGCCGTGCCGCCTCCGGTCAGTCGCACAGCTTCACAGCACGCTACTTCGCCTCGGGCGACTTCACCTGATCGGGAATCTTCTGGCCGATCTCCTGGTAGTACTTCTGCGCGCCGGCGTGCAGCGGCACGGTGGCGAGGTCAAGCGTCGCCTTGGGCACGTCGACCCCGGTCATGCCCTTATACGCGGCCACCTGGTGGCCGCCGCTGGCCTTCGAGTCCTCCACCGCCGCCTTCGTGAACCGGTAGGCCAGGTCGTCGCTGAACTTCGCCAGCGCGTACATGCCGATGCCGTCACCCCAGCTCGTGATCGGCTTCTCGTTCCACTCGGCCTTGTAGACGCCGGCCGGGATCTCGACCGTGCCCAAACCCGGATGCTGCGCCTTGACCTTCTGCACCAGTGCCGGCGGCCAACTGAGGATGCGGATCTTTGTCGTCGTCATGACCTCTTGGATGAGAGCGTCGGGCGCCTTGAGCGCCGTCGCCTTGCCCATGCCGACGATGCGCCGGTCCTTCACCGCGTCACGCGCGTCGTCCATGCCGCCAGTGTACCAGCGCGCCTGGAGGCCGATGGCCGGGAAGACGAGCAGGCGGCCGATCGTCTCGGTCCCCGAGCCCTTCCCGCCGGCGGCGAAGTCCTTGCCCTGGAGCTGCTCGAAGCTGCTGACCCCACTATCCTCACGCACGAACCACACGTGCGTCGCCGGGTCGAAGACCCACAGCGAGCGGGCCTCCTTCATGGGATTGTCCTTCCACTGGGGGTCGAGCCCGGTATACAGCGGGTAGAGCGCTCCGAAGCTCGTGAGCGAGAAGTCGATCTTCCCGTCGACGAGGCGCCGGGCGTTCAGCGTCGTCCCGCCACCCTCAGACACCGTGACGTTGAGGCCGGGGATCTTTTCCTGAAGCGCCTTGGCCAGGCCCACCGTATAGGCGTAGTAGCTCGACGCAGCGCCGCTGGTGCCCATGGTGAGGCGGCTCGGCGCCGCGGCGGCCGGTTTCGCCGGCTGCGCCGCCGGCTTGGGTACCTCGGCAGCGGGTTTCGCCGGCTGGGCGGCCGGCTTGGCCGGCTGCGCGGCCGGCGGCGCAACCGGCGCGGCCGGCTTCGGCGCCGCCTGGGCCGGCTCGGCGGGCTTCGGCGCGGGCGCCGCGGCCGGCGCCGGCGCGGGCCCGCAGGCCACCACGAGCGCCGCAAGCGCTACGATGAACATGAGTCGCATTGTCGTTCCTCCTCTCAGGGTCGCCGCTAGCGTCATGCGCGGCGTTCGCCAGCGAGAGCCTACCGCCCTGGCACGCCCTGTGTCAACATGTCGCTGCGCTTGACGCACCCTGGGCGCGCGTCTACCATGGGCTCCAATATAGGCTCCAAGAGCCTAGGTCACCCACCATCTCGGAGGAAGGAAGGCGGATGAAGACCTATCCGCTGGCGCAGCTCCGCAACGTCGCGCTCTTCGGACACGGGGGCGCCGGCAAGACGACCCTGGCCGAAGCCGCGCTCTTCGACGCCGGGGCCATCAGCCGCCTGGGGCGCGTCGACGACGGCACGACGGTCTCCGACTACGACCCCGAAGAGGTCAAGCGCCATATCTCGGTGCAGACCTCGCTCCTCCCCTTCGAGTGGCGCGGCACCAAGATCAACCTGTTGGACACGCCCGGGTACTTCGACTTCGTCGGCGAGGCGCGCGAGGCGGTGCGGGTGGCCGACGCGGCGGTCATCATCATCGACGCGCTCGGCGGCGTGGAGGTCGGCACGGAGCTGACCTGGAGCTATGCCGACGAGTTCGGCCTGCCACGCTTGGTGTACATCAACAAGATGGACCGCGAGAACGCTGACTTCGAGCGCTCCTTCCAGCAGGTGCGCGACCGCCTCGACCCGCGGGCCGTGCCGCTCTACCTGCCCATCGGCGCGCACGAGCGCTTCGCCGGCGTCGTCGACCTCGTGGCGATGCAAGCGCGCCTGGGCAGCAAGGGCGAGGTCGGCGCGGTGCCCGACGAGCTGGTTCCCACGGCCGAGCGGTGGCGCGAGAAGCTCATCGAGGCCGCGGCGGAGACCGACGACGAGCTGATCGCCAAGTACCTGGAGGGCGAGGAGCTGAGCGAGGCCGAGATCCGCGCCGCCTTGCGCCGCGCCGCCGGCGAGCGGCGCTGCACCCTCGTGCTGGCCGGCGGCAGCGCCGGCAACCGCGGCGTGACGACCTTGCTTGACGCCATCGTCGACCTGCTACCGTCGCCGGCCGAGCGCGGCACGGTCACGGCGACCAACGCGCAGACCGGCGAGGAGGTCACGCTGGAGCCGCGAGCCGATGGCCCCCTGGCCGCCTTTGCCTTCAAGACCACGGCCGACCCCTACGTCGGCCGCCTGAACTACCTGCGCGTCTGCTCCGGCACGCTGCAGAGCGACTCCCACGTGTGGAACGCGAGCAAGGGCCGCGAGGAGCGCATCGGCCAGCTCTTCGTCGTCCGCGGCAAGACGCAGGAGCCGGTCGCCAGCCTTCCGGCGGGCGACATCGGCGCCGTCGCCAAGCTCCAGGAGACCACGACCGGCGACACGCTGGCGACACGCGAGCTACCCCTCAGGCTGCCGGGCATCACCTTTCCGCAGCCCGTCTTCTCCGTCGCCGTCGACCCCAAGACGAAGGCCGACCTCGACAAGATGAGCACCGGTCTGGCGCGGCTGGTCGAGGAGGACCCGACGCTGCAGGTCAGGCGCGATCCCGACACCAGCGAGACGATCCTCGCGGGCATGGGCGAGTCGCACCTCGACGTGGCCGTCGAGCGACTGAAGCGCAAGTTCGGCGTCGACGTCATCACGCGCACGCCCCGCATCCCATATAAAGAGACGGTCCTCTCGGCGACGAAGGCCGAGTACAAGCACAAGAAGCAGACCGGCGGCCACGGCCAGTACGGCCACGTCTTGCTCGAGCTGGAGCCGCTGCCGCGCGGCAGCGGCTTCGAGTTCGGCGAGCGCGTCGTCGGCGGCGTGGTGCCACGGGGGTACATCCCGGCTGTCGAGAAAGGCGTGCGCGAGGCCCTCGTCGAGGGCGTGCTGGCCGGCTACCCGGTCGTCGACCTGAAGGTCGTGCTGTACGACGGCTCGTACCACCCGGTCGACTCGTCGGAGATGGCCTTCAAGATCGCCTCGAACCAGGCGTTCAAGAAGGGCGTGCTGCAGGCCAACCCAGTGCTCCTCGAGCCGATCATGAACCTGACCGTCGCGGTGCCCGAGGAGTTTATGGGCGACATTATGGGCGACCTGACCTCGAAGCGCGCCCGCGTGCTCGGCATGGACAGCCACGGCGGCTTCAGCGTCGTCCGCGCACAGGGGCCGCTGTCCGAGCTGCAGCGCTACGCCACCGACCTGCGCTCGATGACCGGCGGGCGCGGCACGTACACGATGGACTTCAACCACTACGAAGAGGTACCCAGCCACGTCGTGCAGACGATCATCGCCGAGGCCAAGAAGCGGCGCGAGGAGACGTGATGCGCCGTGGCTGACGAGCCAGGTCGCCCGGCTGGCGTGCACCGGCCGGGCGACCGCATTTATCGCCCCGTCCGCCGCCCCACCGGCCCCTCCGCTCTGCCAACCGAGGTCGTGCCGAGCCAGGAGCGGCAGCGCGGCACAGCGGCCGCGCACCGCCCAGGCGACAAGATCGTCCGCGTCGTCCGCGGCCGCGAGCTCACGCTGCGGCGGGTGATCGGCATCGGCGGGCTCTTCGCCACCGGCTACGGCAACGTCGGGTCGTCGATCTACTACGCGCTCGGCGTGACGACCCTCTTTGCCCTCGGCGCCGCGCCGCTCGCCCTGGGCGTGGCCGGCCTCTTCTTCATCCTCACCGTGCTCACCTATACCGAGGCCACAGTCGCCATGCCCGAGGCCGGCGGCGCCTCCAGCTTCGCCCGCCACGGCTTCAACGAGATGGTCAGCTTCGTCGCCGGCTGGGCCACGCTCATGTCGTACACGGTGACCATCTCCATCTCGGTCTACAGCGCCGCGGGGTATATGGCCGTCTTCTTCCCCGTCCTCAAGCAGCCCGCGCCGCACGTCGCCGTCGCCGTCGCGGCGATCGTCCTGCTGATGGCGCTCAACATCCTCGGCATCCAGGAGGCCACCGGCTTCAGCCTGCTCTTCGCGGCCATCGACCTGGCCATCCAGGTCGTGCTCGTGATCCTGGGCACGATGTTCCTGCTGAACATCGACCGGCTTATCAGCCAGGTGAACTTCGGCGTCGCGCCGACCTGGCCGGACTTCGTCTACGGCATCGCCGTGGCCATGGTCGCCTACACCGGCATCGAGACGATCTCGAACATGGCCGGCGAGGCGCGCGCCCCGGCACGCACCGTGCCGCGCTCGTACGCCGGGCTGATCTTCGCCGTTCTGGTGCTCTTCATCGGCATCTCCACCGTGGCGCTCAGCGCCTTCCCCGTCGAGTGCGTCGACGGCCGCTGTAGCACCGAGCTGGCCACGACGTACCTCGACGACCCGGTCGCGGGCATCGCCGAGCGCATGCCCCCGCCGTTCAACCACATCCTCGCGCCCATCGTCGGCATCCTCGCGTCGTCGATCCTGCTTATCGCGGCCAACGCTGGGGTCATTGGCGTCTCGCGGCTGGCGTTCTCCATGGGCGCGCACCAGCAGCTCCCGCACGTCTTCACGCGCATCCACAGCCGCTTCGGCACGCCGTACATCGCTATCACTATCTTCTCCGTCGCGGCGGTTCTGCTCGTGCTGCCCGGCAGCATCACGCAGCTCTCGGAGGCCTACGTCTTCGCCGCGATGCTGACCTTCACCCTGGCCCACCTCTCGCTCATCGGCATGCGCGTGCGCAAGCCGGGACTCTATCGCGCGTTCAAGGTGACCCTCGGCCTGCCCATCGCCGGCCGCGACATCCCCCTGACGGCAGTCGCCGGCTGTCTGGGCACGGCGTCGGTCTGGGTGCTGGTGGTGGTCACCTATCCGTTCGGCCGCTGGGTCGGGCTCGGCTGGATGGCTCTGGGCATCGCCCTCTACGTGCTGTATCGTCGCCGCCTGCGTCTGCCGCTCGGCGCCACCGTCTCGGCCATTCCCTCGCTCACCATGGTGCCGCTGGAGCGTCCCTACGGCGAGCCTCCGCCGCAGGAGCACAGCGGCCGGCCGACTCGCACGTAGGCCACCATCGGCGCTATTCCCGCGCCGTCAGGCGGCTGCGACGCTCGCTGAGCAGCGCTTGGATCTCCGGTCCGGATAAGCCGTAGCGATGGAAGACGTGGCGGGCGAACTCCAGCGCGGCCTCGAACTCCGGCCGTACCACCTCGGCCGCGCCGACGCTCCAGAGGCGACGCGCATACTGCGCGCTGTGCACGCGCACGATGACGTCCAGGCGCGGGTTGAGCTCGCGCGCCAGGCGCGCCACCCCCTCGGCCCCAGCGTCGTCGGGGAAGGTGATCGCCAGCGCCCGCGCGTGCCGCAGGTTGGCGTGCTCCAGCACGACACGATTGGCTGCGTCGCCAAAAAGATAGGCGACGCCGCGAGAGCGGAGCGCCCGCACGCGCTGCGGGCTCTGCTCGATGACCAGGCAGCGAAAGCCGCGCTGCCGGAGCATGTCGACGAGCTCCTGCCCGACGCGCCCGTACCCGCAGACTACCGTATGCCCAGCGGGCACGTTACGCTGCTCATCCACCTCGACGGCGCGCCGTATCCAGGGCAGCACCGGGACGAGGCGCAGCGGGACGGCGACGATGCGCGCGAGCTGGGAGAGCGGCGGCGTCGCGAGCATGCTCAGCAGCGCCACGGCCAGCAGCAGCGCGAAGTCGCCGTCGCGCAGCAGCCCCACCCGCGTGCCGAGGGCCGCTACGACGAACGACATCTCGCCGACCTGCGCCACCGCCAGGGCGGCCCCGGCGGCGACGAGCGGCGTGTAGCCGAAAGCGCGAACGATGGTCGCCGTGATCAGCCCCTTCGCCACCACCACGGCCGCCAGTGTCGCCAGCAGCGCCCCGGCGCTCAGCACGACGAACAGCGGGTCGAGCAGCATGCCCAGTGAGACGAAGAAGAACGTGGCGAACAGGTCGCGCAGCGGTGTGGCAGCACCCAGCACCTCGTGCTGCACCTCGGACTCGGAGACCACCAAGCCGGCGAGGAACGCGCCAACGGCCAGCGAGAGCCCGAATGCCGAGGCGACGAGCGCCGTGCCAAGTGCCAGGCCGATGGTCGCCAGCAGGAAGAGCTCGCGCGACTGCGCGGCGGCGATGCCCTGCATCACGCGTGGCACGAGCACCCCGCCGAGCCAGTAGGCGATGGCCAGGATGGCCGCGGCCTTAGCCAGGGCGAGGGCCACCTCGCCGACGAGCTGCTCGGGCGGCCCGCCAAGCGCCGGCAGGACGACGATCAGCGGTACGACGGCGAGATCCTGGACGAGGCACACGCCGAGCGCCACGCGCCCGTGCAGCGCGCCGAGCTGACCGCGGTCGGCCAGGACGCGCAGTGCGACGACGGTGCTGGACAAGGCGACGATCGCGCCGAAGAGCAGCGCCGCGGCCAGCGGCAGGCCGAGCCAGCCGCCGAGCACGGCCCCGACGGCCGCCGTGAGCACGATCTGCAGCGCGCCGCCGTAGACGGCGACGTCGCGGACGACGGCCAGCCGCGTCAGCGAGAGCTCGACGCCGATAGTAAACATGAGCAGGACCACGCCGACCTCGGCCAGCGTACGCACGCGCGCCACGTCGCCGATCGGCCCCGGCGTATACGGACCGATGGCGATGCCGGCGACGATGTAGCCGACCATCGTCGGCTGGCGCAGCAGGCGCGCCGCGCCGCCGCCGACCAGCGCGGCGGCGGCCACGACGACTAGGTCGACGATCAGTCCTAGCTCGGCCACGGCCCCCAGCTCTGCTATGCTGTGCTACGGAATCAACTATGATACATCATCCGATACATCATCTCAGGCGCGGCACGTCCGGTGCACGGTCGCCGGCGTATGCCCTCGCCTGGCGCAGGAGCGGAGCAGCTTGATCGACGGCTGGCGAGCGCTCTGGAGCGGCGCACGCGGGCCGGGCAGCGCCGCGGCGCCGGTCCTCGAGCAGCTCCGCTCGCCGCTCGATGCCCGGCTGCTCGTCGCCGCGGCGCTGGTCGGCGTGCTCGGCGGTCTGGGCGCCTTCGTCTTCCGCAATCTGCTCGCCGACGCCGAGCGCCTGTTCTATGGCACCATCGGCGCGCCGCTAGCCATCGTCAGCCCGCTGGCGCTCGTCCTGGTGCCGGCGCTTGGCGGCATCCTGGTCGGCGCGCTGACCCGCCTGCTGGCGCCCGAGGCGCGCGGCCAGGGCATCCCGGAAGTGCTCCTGGCGGTCAAGCTGCACGGCGGGCATATCCGCCCGCGCGTAGCCATCGTCAAGACGGTCGCCTCGGCCCTCTGCCTCGGGTCGGGTGGCTCGGCGGGGCAGGTCGGGCCGATCGTGCAGATCGGCGCCTCGCTCGGCTCGTTCGTCGGCCAGGGGCTGCGCATGCGCAGCGACCACCTGCGCCTGCTGGTGGCCTGCGGCGCCGGGGCTGGCATCGCGGCGACGTTCAACGCGCCGATCGGCGGCGTGTTCTTCGCCGTCGAGGTGATCCTCGCCGACTTCGCGGTGCACTCGTTCAGCATGGTCGTGCTCTCGTCGGTCGTGGCGGCGGTCATCAGCCGCGCTACCATAGGCGACCGCCCCGCCTTCGGCGTGCCACCGTACACGCTGGGCCAGGCGTGGGAGCTGCTGCTTGCGGCGGCCCTGGGGCTCCTGGCGGCGCTCGTCGCGGTCGGGTTCATGCGCGCGCTGGTGGGCTGCGAGGCGCTCTTCGAGCGCTGGCGCGCGCCGGCCGCGCTCAAGCCCGCCGTGGGCGGGCTTTGCGTCGGCGCGCTCGGGCTGGCCTACGCCGAGCTGCTCGGCCCGGGCTTCTCGACCATCCAGCGCGTGCTCGATGGTCACGTGACGCTGGGCGCCTCGCTCGCCCTCGTCTTCCTCAAGCCCGTGGCCACGGCCCTCACACTGGGCTCCGGTGGCTCAGGCGGCGTCTTTGCGCCGTCCCTGTTCATCGGCGCGGTGCTCGGCAGCGCCGTCGGCGGGTTCGCGCAGCAGGTCCTCCATCTGGCGACCTCGCCCGGCCCGGCGTACGCGCTCCTCGGCATGGCCGCGCTCTTCGCCGCGACGACGCGCGCTCCGGTGACGGCCATCGTCATCATCTTCGAGCTGACGAACGATTACCGTATCATCCTTCCGCTGATGGTGGCCACGGCCGTGAGCGTCGTCGCGGCGCAGCGCCTGCATCCCGAGTCCGTGGCGACTATGGTCCTCGCGCGCCGCGGCATCCGCCTGCCGTCCGGGCTCACGCAGAATCCGATGGATGCGGTCCGCGTCGCAGAGGCGATGACGCGCGACTTCAGCACCGTCCCGCCGGACCTGCCGCTCAGCGAACTTGCTACGCGCTTCAGCCGCACCGGGTATCACGGCTTCCCGGTTGTCGATCGGCAGGGCCGTTTGGCGGGCATCGTGACACTCAGCGACCTGGAAAACGCTGTGCTCCAAGGCACGCCGAGCACGGACGCGACCGTGCGCGTGGCCGACATTATGACCACCGATCTCATCGCTGCCTATCCCGACGAGACGCTGCACCAGGTGCTCAGCCGCGCCGGGGCGGCGCACGTCGGCCGCATTCCGGTC
>JACQUS010000297.1 GCA_016210125.1 Chloroflexota bacterium
ATGCCCAAGGCCTTCGACCCGCGCGGGGTCGAGGAGCGCCTGTACGCCTTCTGGGATGAGCGCGGCTCCTTCACGCCGGACCCGGCGAAGGGCGGCGAGCCGTACTGCATCGTGATCCCCCCGCCGAACGTCACCGGCGAGCTGCACCACGGCCACGCCATGTTCCTCACCTTCCAGGACCTCATGATCCGCTGGCGGCGCATGCAGGGCTACCTCACCCTCTGGCTGCCGGGCACCGACCACGCCGGCATCGCCACGCAGAACGTCGTCGAAGAAGAGCTGGCTAAGGAGGGCCTGACCCGCCACGACCTCGGCCGCCAGCGCTTCGTCGAGCGCGTCTGGCAGTGGAAGGAGAAGTACGGCGGCATCATCGCCCACCAGATGCGCCGCATGGGCGCCTCGTGCGACTGGACGCGCGAGCGCTTCACCCTGGACGAGGGGCTCTCGCGGGCCGTCCGCGCCGCCTTCGTGCGCCTCTACGAGAAGGGGCTCATCTACCGCGGCACGTACCTGGTCAACTGGTGCCCGCGCTGCGCCACGGCCATCTCGGACCTGGAGGTCGAGCACGAGGAGACCGACGGCCATCTCTGGTACGTGCGCTACGCGGTCGAGGGTGCGCCGCAGGGTATCGACGTGGCGACGACGCGGCCGGAGACGATCCTGGGCGACACGGCGGTGGCCGTCAATCCGCACGACGAGCGCTACGAGCACCTCGTCGGCAAGACAGCCGTCCTGCCGGTCCTCGGCCGGCGTATCCCGATTATCGCCGACGCCGCGGTCGATCCGGAGTTCGGCACGGGCGCGGTCAAGGTCACCCCGGCGCACGACCCGACCGACTACGAGATCGGCCAGCGCCACAGCCTGCCGTTCGTCAACGTCATGAACGCCGACGTAACGATGAGCGCGGACGCCGGCCCGTACGCCGGGCTCGACCGCTACGCCTGCCGCGAGCGCCTGGTGCGCGACCTGGAGGCCCGCGGCCAGCTCGTCAAGGTCGAGCCGCACCGCTACGCCGTGGGCCGGTGCAGCCGCTGCGACACGGTCGTCGAGCCGAGGCTGTCCGACCAGTGGTTCGTGCGCATCCAGCCGCTCGCCGAGCCGGCCATCGCCGTGGCGCGCGACGGGCGCATCCGCTTCGTGCCCGAGCGCTTCACGCGCGTGTACTTCAACTGGATGGAGAACATCCGCGACTGGTGCATCTCACGGCAGCTCTGGTGGGGCCACCGCATCCCGGTCTGGTACTGCGACGCCTGCCCGAAAACCGTCGTCGCCGTGGACGAGCCGCGGCAGTGTCCCGGCTGCGGTGGCCCGCTGCGCCAGGACGAGGACGTGCTGGACACCTGGTTCAGCTCCGGTCTCTGGCCCTTCAGCACCCTCGGCTGGCCCGACGACACCGCGGACCTGCGCACCTTCTACCCCACGACCGTCATGGAGACCGGCTACGACATCCTCTTCTTCTGGGTTGCGCGCATGATCATGCTCGGCGTCGAGTGCATGGGCGACGTGCCCTTCCGCTGGGTCTACCTGCACGGGCTGATGCGCGACGAGAAGGGCGAGAAGATGTCCAAATCGAAGGGCAACGTCGCCAACCCGCTCGACGTGATCGAGCGCTACGGCGCCGACGCCCTGCGCTTCACCATCGCCACCGGCAGCTCGCCCGGCAACGACATGAAGCTGTCGCAGGAGCGCATCGAGGGCAGCCGCAACTTCGCCAACAAGCTTTGGAACGCGGCGCGCTTCGTCTGGCTGGAGCTCGAGCGCCACGGCACGCCGAGCGCGCCGCCGGCGCCCATGGCGCTGGAGGACCGCTGGATCGCCAGCCGCACGAGCGAGGTCGTCGCCACGGCGACGCGGCTGCTGGAGGAGTTCCAGTTCGGCGAGGCCGGGCGCGTCCTGTACGAGTTCGTGTGGTCGGAGTTCTGCGACTGGTACATCGAGCTGGCCAAGATTCGCCTGCGCCGTGGCGACGTATCGCCACTGCCGCTGCTCTGCCAGACGCTCGACACCATCCTGCGGCTGCTGCACCCGTACATGCCCTTCGTCACCGAGGAGGTATACCAGCACCTACGCGAGCGCGCCGGCTGGGCGCCCGAGGCGCTGATCGTCGCGCCGTGGCCGGCGCCGGGCGCGCGCGACGAGCCGGCCGAGCGCGAGGTGGCCGCGGTCATCGACCTGGTGCGCGCGCTGCGCAACCTGCGCGCGGAGCACCAGGTGGCGACGAGCCGCTGGCTGGAGGTCACCGTCGCCGCCGGGGCGCGGCGCACGAGCCTGGCGGCCCTGTCCGGCGCGGTCGAGGCGCTGGCGCGCGTGCGCCCGCTGCGCGTGGTGGAGCGCCTGGAAACGGCGCCGGCGAACGCCGTGCCGGTGGTCGTCAGCGGGATGGAGGCCTTCGTCCCACTGGCCGAGCTGGTGGACTACGCCGCCGAGCGCGAGCGGCTGGGGCGCGAGCTGGCGCAGGTCGAGCAGGACGCCGAGCGGCTGCGCGCGCTGCTGTCGCGGGATGGCTTCGTCGCCAAGGCTCCGCCGCCGGTGGTCGAGCGTGAGCGGGCGCGGCTGGCCGAGCGCGAGGAGCAAGTGGTGAAGCTTCGCGAGCGGGTGGCCGCGCTGGGCTGATACCCTAGCCCTTCACCTCGGCGAGCTG
>JACQUS010000305.1 GCA_016210125.1 Chloroflexota bacterium
CCCCCCCCCCCCCCCCCCCCCACTCCCCCTTCCCCGCGCCGGGACGGTCGCCCGAGGCGACGCGCTGCGGCGAGGGGCCGGGGGGTTAGGCCCCCCCACCTCCCTGGAAGGCACATGGCCTGAGTGTACGGTATGGCGGTGGGGCAGGGCGAGGTGTCATCAAGCCGTAGCGCAGGCTGGCACAGCCGCACCCATCGCCCCTGTTACGATGATCCGCGGGAGGCGGCGCCGACCCGCCGTGGCCGGCGCTACACGCTACAATAGCGATGGACGGCCGATAGGCGCGGCACCGAGCGACAGCCCGCCGCCGGCCGCCCGCCATCGGCAGCGGTGTGCGGATGCCGGGTCACAGCGCACGACGTGAGGGCAGTGGTGTCGTCCAGCGCGCGCGCAGCGCTCGCCAGCGTGCTCGTGTTCGCCGCCGGCCTTGGGCTGTGGTTCAGCGCCGGCATTCTGCGGGGCATCGCCCACGTCGCCAAGCTGCCGATCGAGCCGGCGCTCGACGTGGTGCTCTACCTGGGCTTCTTCGCCATGGTCGTCGGCCTGGTGCTCACGGCCGTGTTCGTCCCGCGATGGCACGCCGCACGCCAGCGCTGAGCAGGCGCTTCCTCCCCGCGGGGCGGCGCTGGTTCGTGGGCCTGCTGGCGCTGCTCGCCGCGCTGCTGGCGCCGGCGACCGGGTCGGCGGCGCCACCCTTCGGCGTCGTTCGACCACTCGATGGCCCGCGCAGCGCGGCGGCCCCACCCCACCCCCAAAGGGTCCTGGCGGAGCGGGCGCTAGCCCCCTTTGCACTCCCCGTCGCCCGGCCCGAGCCGGCAAGGCTTCACCGAGGCGTGGTGGCGCCATCTCAGAGCGTGCCAAAGGTGGCCGACGCGAGCGCTGCGCTCTTCCGCGGCGGTATGTTGCCGCAGCCGAGGGCCATCACCGTCCGCGTGGCGCTGGCCGAAGACGCCGCGGCACTGGCGCTCGGCGGCACGAGCGGCCTCGAGCTGCGCGACGCGCGCGGGCGCCTGCTCTGGCGCACCACGGCGCCGGCGCGCATGACCGTGCAGCGCGGCGGCTTCTTCATTGTGCTGGCTGAGCCAGAGGGGCTCTCGCACCTTGGCCCCTACGCGACCGCCGCCGAGGCCAGCGCGCTGCGCCGCCAGCTCGGCCTGCTGCTCGAGCGCGAGCTGCCGGTCGTCCGCCACATGCTGGTCGTCGAGCAGGACGGACGCCTGCTGCTCGGCGACCCGGCCGCGCCGCTGCGCCTGGCCGCGCCGAGTGGCTTTCTCACTCACCGTGGCGTCGGCTACCGCGGCGCGCTGTCGGTCGAGGACGGCCCGGCCGGCCTGCTGCTGGTCAACACGGTGGATCTGGAGGAGTACCTGGCCTCGGTGGTCGGCGCCGAGATGCCGGCCGCCTGGCCGCGCGAGGCGCTGCGCGCGCAGGCGGTGGCCGCGCGGACGTATCTGCTGGCCCGCCGGCCGCTGAACGGCAACGTGCGCTACGACATCTGCGCCACCGAGCGCTGCCAGGTGTATCGTGGGCTGGGGAGCGAGGCCGCCAGCACCCGCCAGGCGGTGCGCGACACCGAGGGAGAGGTGCTGACCTACCATGATCGGCTGATCAACGCGCTCTACTCGTCCAACAGCGGGGGCGTGACCGAGGCCGCGGAGCATGTCTTCGGCGCGAGCGCGCCGTACCTGCGCAGCGTGGCGTCGCCGGGCGACGCCGACGCCGCGGTCTTTCGCTGGACGCGCGAGCTGCGCGCGGAGGAGCTGCTGGCGGCGCTGAACGCCGAGCGCGTTGGCGCGCTGCGCGGGGTCGCGGTGCCCGCGCGCTCTCCGACCGGCCGCGCCGCGACGCTGCGGCTGGACGGCGTGTACGGCAGCGTCGAGGTGCCGGCGACGACGGCGCGCAGCGCGCTCGGGCTGCGCAGCACGATGTTTTGGCCGACGTTCCAGCCGGCCGCGACGATCGTCGTCTCGGCCGGCGACCTCGCCGCGCGCCAGGCGACCCGGCCGGCCGGCGGCCGGCGCGTGGGGCTGCTGGCCGAGGAGCGGCCGCGCTCTGCCGCCGAGGCCCGCGCGCTCGACGCCTACTGGGTCTACGCCCTGCCGCCGCGCGTGCAGCTCGACGGGCGCGGCTGGGGGCACGGCGTGGGCATGAGCCAGTGGGGCGCGCGTGGCATGGCACTCGCTGGGGCCACTTACCGCGCCATCCTGGCGCACTACTACTCCGGCACCACGCTGCGCGCGGACTATGGGGGCTAGGTGCTCAGCAGCCAGTCGATGACGCGGCGGTACTGGTCGATCGCCGCGGCGCCGACGATGCGCACATTGCCGCGCTCGTCACTGAAGATCGTCGTCGGCACGCTGGTTACGCCGAGCTGGCGTTGCGCCGCCTGGTGCTCGGTCACGACCTGGGCACGCGTGGCGTCGCTCTTCAGGTCGCGGCGGAAGCGCCGCATGTCTAGGCCGCACTTGCGCGCCAGGGCGGCGAGCACCTTCGGGTCGGCGATGTCGCGGCCCTCCTCGAAATAGGCCCGCAAGAGCGCGAGGTGGTAGCGCTCGAAGGCCTCCGGCCCCTGGCCCTCGGCGCACTTGGCGGCCGCGAGCGCCGGCAGGCCCCAGGCCGGCAGCGGCGTGCCCGGCTCGCGCAGCGCGAAGCGGATCTGCGGGGCGAAGTCGCCGGCCCTGCTCCAGCTCTCGCTGTGGTGGTCGGTCCAGCGGCGCTCGGGGTCGGGCTGCGGATGCAGCAGGAAACTCAGCCAGCGGACCTGCAGGCGCTCGGCGTACTCGGCTTGAACGTCGCGCAGCGTCACGGCCGCGACGTAGCACCAGGGTCAAAGGTAGTCGGAGAAGGCGACGACGCGGACCGGACTACCCATGGTGTCCTCGCCGCGCAGGGCGCGGAGTCTGCCCCGCCCCGCCCGAAGGATGTGAACCCAGAGGGGGAGGTAGCCCCCTCTGGGTTCCCCGTCCCAACCCAGGGCCTGCGCCCAGCCGGGCGCCTCGCCGATAGCCGTCCGCGCTAGCCCCCCAGCCGCGGCCGCGCCGGCCGGCTGCGGCGGCGCGTCGCCGTCTGCTGGACGTCGACCGGCGACTCGGCGCCCGGCACGACCGAGCTCGGCTGCTCGCCAGGGCCGTTGCTCAGCGGCGCAGCCGGCGGTGGCAGCGGCGCCAGGCGCCGGCGCGTCTGCCGCAGCTCGTCCAGCGCGGCGCGGAAGTGGCGCGCGTAGATCGTGAACGGGCTCGTGGCCGGCGCGCCGCGATCCACGTGCTCACGCAGGGCCATCATCGTGGCCCGGCGGCACAGCGCCGCCAGGTCGCCGCCGACCCAGCCGTCGGTGAGGTCGGCCAGCGTCTCGAGGTTGACGTCGTCGGCCAGCGGCTTGCCGCGGGCGTGGATCTTCAGAACCGCCAGACGGCCGGCGCGGTCGGGCACGGGCAGCTCGATGACCACCTCGAAGCGCCCGGCGCTCAGCAGTGCCGGGTCGACCATGTCGAGGCGGTTGGTCGCTGCCAGGACCACGACGCCGGCCAGCTCCTCGACGCCTTCCATCTCGGCCAAGAGCTGGCCGACGACGCGGTCGCCGACCTGCGAGTCGCCCAGCGAGCCGCGGTGCGGCGCCAGGGCGTCCAGCTCGTCGAAGAAGAGGATGCACGGCGTCGCCAGCCGCGCGCGCTGAAAGACCTCGCGCACGCCGCGCTCGCTCTCGCCGACCCACTTCGAGAGGATTTGCGGCCCCTTGATCGAAATGAAGTTGACGCCGCTCTCTGTAGCCACGGCGCGCGCCAGGAGCGTCTTGCCCGTGCCGGGCGCGCCGGCCAGCAGGATGCCTTTTGGCGGCCGGGTGTTCGCCTCCTCGAAGAGCGGCGCGTACTTCAGCGGCCACTCGATGGCCTCCTGGAGCCGGCGCTTGACCTCCTCCAGCCCGCCGATTTCCTCCCAGGAGACGTCGGCGACCTCGGTGAACGCCTCGCGGATGCCGGACGGCTTGACGCGGCTCAAGGCCTCGGTGAAGTCGTCGTTGGCGACGACGATGCGGCCGAGGTCCTCGTCGCGCAAGCGCTCCTGGCCGAGATCCATGTGCGCCATGGAGCGTCGCAGGGCGATCATGGCCGCCTCGCGGCAGAGCGCTTCCAGGTCGGCCCCGACGTGCCCGTGGGTGATCTCGGCGAAACGCGCCAGGTCCACGTCCGGCGCAAGCGGCATGTCGCGCGAGTGGATGCGCAGGATCTCCAGCCGCCCCTGGCGGTCGGGCACGCGGATGCGGATCTCGCGGTCGAAGCGGCCGGGCCGGCGCAGCGCCGGGTCGAGCGCATCGGGGATGTTCGTCGCCGCGATGACGACCACCTGCCCGCGCGACTCGAGGCCGTCCATGAGCGCCATGAGCTGAGCGACGACGCGCTTCTCGACCTCGCCGAAGACGTCCTCGCGCTTGGGTGCGATGGCGTCGATCTCATCGAGGAACACGACGCTCGGTGCGTGGTCGCGCGCCTCCTGAAACAGCTCGCGCAGGTGGGCCTCGGAGTCGCCGTAGTAGCGGTGGACGATCTCTGGCCCGTTGATGTGCACGAAGTGGGCATTGGTCTCGTTGGCCACGGCGCGGGCGATGAGCGTCTTGCCGGTGCCCGGCGGGCCGTGGAGCAGGACGCCCTTCGGCGGGTCGATGCCCAGGCGCTCGAAGACCTCGGGGAAGCGCAGTGGCAGTTCGATGACCTCGCGGATCTGGTCCAGCTCAGAGCCGAGCCCGCCGACATCACGGTAGACGATCTTGCGCCCGCCCCGCGCTGCGCCGGCGCCGCTCTGTAGGTCCACGGCCGTCGAGCCGTCGACGACCACCGGGCCCTCGGGCTGCGTCTCGACGACCAGGAGGTCCTGCGCGCGGAAGTCGGAGGAGGCGGCGACCCGCACTTTGTCGCCGGCCACGACGGGCACGCCGTGGAGCAGGCGGCGCAGCTCGCGCGGATCGGCCGGTCCGCCGCCGGGGGCGAGCGCCGTGGTGGGCTGGAGGACCAGGCGCGTCGCCGGCTGACTGGCCACGCGCCGCACGGTTACGGTGTCGTTGACGCGGGCACCGGCGTTCGAGCGCGTCACGGCGTCGAGCTCGACGGTGCCGCGGCCGGCATCCTTGACGTACGTGCGCATGGCTATTGCCACCGTCGTGCGCCGGCCGGTGATCGCCAGCACGTCGCCGACCGCGGCTCCCAGACGCTCCAGGTCGGGCGGCGCCAGGCGGGCCAGGCCGCGCCCCGACTCCTGCGCCGACGCCTCGGTCACCCGAAGGCTTGCCGTGTCCTCGGTCATCGCCATCCCCTAGCGGTCTCGCCGCTGTGCTCCGGCGGTATTCTACCACGCGCTGGGCCGCGCGGCTCCCGTTGACAGTGCGCCGAAGCGCCGCGTAGAGTGTAGCCGCCCGGCCCCTCCCCCGCCCCGCGGCCAAGGCGGAAAGACCAGGGCGTGCAGAGGGGCGCAGCCCTCCTGCGGAACCGATCCGGAGGGGGGCCAGCGGCGCTGGTGGCGTCTTCCAGGATGCGCACTCCTGCGCCCCTTTCCGGCGCAGGAAGGGGGAGACGCGGAGAGCCGAGGGGGGAATCCAAAGGGGGCGAAGCCCCCTTTGGAAATCCTCCTTGGGGCGGGGGTGGGACAGGCCATCAGGGCTATTTTCATCAAGGAGGAAAGCGAGCCATGGACATGGCAGAGCAGAGCGCAATCGTCACCGGCGCCGGGCGAGGCATCGGACGTGCCACGGCGCTGCTGCTGGCCCAGCGTGGGGCCAACGTCTGCGTCGTCGACCTGGACGCCGTCACGGCCGAGGAGACGGCGGCGCAGATTCGCGCGCTCGGCCGCACCGCGCTGGCGTGCCAGACCGACGTGACCGACCGCGCGCAGGTGCGCGCCATGGTCGAGCGGGCCATCGCCGGGCTGGGCCAGGTGCATATCATGGTCAACAACGTCGGGTGGACACGCTACACGAAGTTCCTCGAAGAGGACGAGGCCTACTGGGACCGTGTCCTGGCGGTGAACCTCAAGTCGCAGATCCTCTGCTGCCACGCCGTTCTGCCG